>NZ_JBQAJM010000026.1:0-32093 GCF_052030685.1 Cysteiniphilum sp. 19S12-1 | reverse complement strand
GTATGAAGAGATAATTTTTTTCGATAAAATCGGCAAAGTTAGTTGTCGTGACCGGAAAAGTTAGTTGACATTTGATAGGGTATCTTCTGTTATGCTTGTTTTTAATACAATACCACCGACTAAATCCACCGAAATCGCATCGGTTTTAAAGGACACAATTAATTCCGACGCTTGACGTAGTTTTTGAAACACCATACGTTGTGTTTTATTAGCTTTCTTTTTCATAAATTCACCTCGTAAAAAAAATGATGGCAAACGTGCCTAACGCCCCACCCAAAAATAAAAAAGTACCATAGATGGAGCTGGCACTGCCTTTATAATCGGTAATGCTGTTCATTGCTTTACTAACAAAAATCGGTAGTAATAAGCCCATACTATTGATATATAAGACAAATGCGAGACAAAAGAGAGAAACTTTTGTTACATGCAGATAGACATTCGCTAATAACAAAGCGGCCATTAGCAATAAAAACAAGCCTAATCGAAACAAATAATGATCCACCTTGTTTGTAAAAACAATATTGACGATTTTACCTAGCTGCCCCAATAAGACTATAAGTAAAACCGTTAATCCATATTTTTTAAAAGTAAAATGATTCAACTTTTCAAAGTATATGGGTCCAATCGCGGTCATTGCCATCGCTCCCATAAAAACAACCGCTGCTCCCATCGCATTTTTTAGCAATACCGATGAATGCTTAAAATGATAGTAAAGCCCATGAACAATGTTGATTGACCGACGATCATAATGGGTTTCCCGCACCATTGTTTGTGTTACTAAAAAACAGATGATTTGCGCGAAAAGTAAGCTGTAGAAAATCGCTTGCCAATGCGTTGCTTCCATAATCAATGCACCTGAAAGTGGCGCAATTGCCGGCAATACGCCGAACATTAAGGCAAAGATAGAAAATATTTTCTTCAATTCATCTTGTGGATACGATTCTGAAATAATCACCCGACTTAATCCCATCAATCCACCCGAGCCAATACCTTGCAGTAATCTTCCTAGTAAAAATAAAGTAAAATGGTTAAAGCAGATGCACAGTGCATTGCCCATGAAAAATATTATATGAGACATCATCAATGCTTTTTTGCGACCAATGCCATCCGAAATGCAACCAGTCAATATATTGGCGATCACCATGCCAATAAAATATAAGGTGATGGTAAATTGAATATAAGTAATCGTCACACCATACAGTTTGCCCATGACTGGTATGGCCGGTAAATACATGTCAGAGGCCATGAACGCTAACATCATATTGAACAACATGATCACTAACAACATATCACGTTTCCAATTGTTCAAGCATATCACTTAGCCTCAAGGTGATTTCATTGTCCTGTAAGCTTTTTTGATTGTTAATCAAGGTAAAATCCTGTGCGCCGGTAATAATATGAGTTTGAATGTTGGTGCCATAAAGCGTGCGAATAATACTTCTAATATGCACACATGCAGTTGCCCCAGCTCTAACATTCCCACATTGGATAATGACACCCACTTTTTTGCCGCGAAGCTGATCGTAAGCCAATAAATCTAAAGCGTTCTTCAATACCCCCGATATGCTGCCATGGTATAAAGGACTAACCAATATTAATGAGTGAGCATGCTTGATCATATCTAGCCAAACCTGTACATTATTATCAGGGAATTGTTCTGGTGCTTTGTGATATTGCGGTAATTCAAATGGTAAATTAAGCTGCCTAAAATCTGCAACGGCTACCGGATTATTCTTCATAACTTTAATCGCATTAATGATCGCTTCACAATAAGATGATTCACCCAAGGAACCATTAACAAGTAATAAATTTTTCATTGTATATTCCTCAACAATGCCAATGCCATATTAATTTTACTCAGACCTGCTGCAAGTATGTCCGTTTGCACGCCTAAATTTATCCTTAAAAACGCTTTATCTTGATAACTTAAGTCCATTACTACAACACTATACTTAGCTAAAAGCAAATCTTTTATCAGGCAACTTTCAATCCCAAATTGACTCACATCCAGTAATAAATAATAAGACGTTTCTGTCAAGGGCAAATGATAAATGCCATGCTGTACGCAAAATGAATGACATAAGTCCCTATTTTTTTTCAGTAGCTGCATGATGCTTTCAAATTGAACGCTAAAATTGATGTTCTCCAATTCTAGAAGCGATGACGTCGGCACCCCTAACGATAATGCATGTAAACGCCTTTTCAATGCGGTAATATTATCGCTAGAAGAAATCACCCAACCCAACCTAATACCAGCTAATCCAAAGAGCTTAGAAGCACTGCCGATAGTATATAAATTATGCTTCGCAATACTATTTTCAGATAATAATGATGCCGTATACGTCTCCGGCGTAATATAAACATCATCACTGATCACAGTAATATCTTCACTCCATTGACCAATGTTAGCCTCTTTCACTAAAAAGCCAGTAGGATTATTAGGATAATTCCAAATGAAGACACTCTCTGGATGACACTCAACATCATATGGATTTTGATAGTCGTAGTCATTCAGCTTAAACACTAACTCTCGCAGCAAGCAGAGATACCCACCATAACAAAAATCGGGAAGATAGATGTTTTTATGCTGTAAATCCAATAAAATAAGCAACAATGCGTAGGTTGCCCCCGGCACGAATAAGAAATTCTCAGGCTTGATTTCGACATGATATTGTTCAGACAACCATTCTAATAACCTTAAGTTGATAGTATTGTTTGGATAATTTGAAAGCGTCATATCGATATTATTGCTATGTATAGCGCCTAAACCTAAATTAATTAGCATAGATCGCCCCTTCCTTTAACACTCTAATCCCCGAATGATCAATCGGTACATCAATATAATCATTATTTATGGCGCTTAGTTCATCAAAGGTCGCTTTGAATTTTGGTACACAAACATCATGAAAAAGATGTAAACAAGACTTGTGACGATTGTTCACTTTTGCCCGTTGATACAAATCAACATACAGATGCTTGCCTTTATCCTTATCTTCGACATCATAAAAGATTAAATCGGCCTCTATTGGAGAGACTAGGTAGTCACCAGCATCCATCGTTTTGAAAGTCTTGCTAATGGACGGGTACACGGTGAAATTATATTTGTTCCTATCGATATTCTCTGCGTCAATATCAACACAAGTAATGTCAATATTGCTAGTATCATGTATGAGATAAGAAGCCGCAATGCCTTCATATGATCCTAATACCAGTATTTTTCTAGCATTTGTTAATGCCGCTAAACTAAAGAGTAATCTCCCCATTAATTGAGTAATGGTTGTTGATGAAATCGTATATGTTTTTTTTATATGCCTCTCGATGACTTCTAATTGTTCATAATCAAGGTGTTTTATGGGGTGAGAGAGTATCTTACAAGCTAGCTCATTAATTGTCTGTAAATAACTATACATTAGCGTTACCAACCTGAAAAAGTGTTTGTATTTGCCCATAAAGACTAAGATAAGATGATTTAACATCAGGATTGTTGGCATTCCTAAAGTTGTTAAATTGACACGGGCTATCAATCAAATTAAATCCGAGTAAATGGGCACTGGTTTCAGCTTGCTTGGCGGCATTTTCAGTCGCAGTGGTATCTGAGCCCACCACGACAATACTGGTGTCTTTTTGTTGATAATATTCATTGGTTTGGGTTGTATCATTATAATTAACACCTCCCAATAAATCGAGAAAATTTTTGCTTGCTCCCGATAACCCACCCCAATAACCGGTTAAGAACAGCATAAGCTTTTTGGCGTGATCAATCTCGTATTGTAACTGAGGTAAATAATCGTTCAATGCTTTACCCTCAAATAAGGGTATAGGAAGCATAGAGAGATCAATAGCTTTTACCGACATAAATTTTTCCAATAAGGTCTGACTATGTGTCATTAATTCTCGAGACAATGATTTTGTTTTCTTCATACTGGTACTAATTAATAAAATATCAAAAGGCATGGTGGTAGTAATCCTTAAAATCGTTTAATAGAGAAAATGCGTATTCGCCCGTTAGCAATGACAACATTTTATCATTATTAATTAAGGGCCAATCGACACTCGGTTTATCTTTAGTCTTTAGTTTGATGGAAGGATTGTTAAGCAAACTAGCAAAAAAATGGCGCAATGGCTTACAACCCATGCGATTAAATAAACTCATATTGATAATCTTATGGCTAACTTGCTCATTTAATGATAAATCACAGAGCAACTTCGCTAGCGTTTTATTGTACATTACATCTTCTAACCCATAATAATCGATTTCAAAATAGTGCCCATTTAGCAGTGAATGGAATAATTGATCGATCATTTTCGTTCCATAGCTGCCCCCTTCGGGGTTTGATTGCCCAAATATGCCCGTTGGTCTTAAAATTAAATAGTCTTTCTTCCATTCATTAACGAGATACTGTTCACATTTATATTTAATTTCTCCATAGGGAGTGGTTGGGTTGACTGGGGTGAGTTCATTACATTCAGTCAATCCATTTTCCGTTGCGTACATACCATAAACAGAAAAACTACTCATATAAATTAAACGCTCGATAGTCGTCTTGCTAATATTCTTAATGAATTGTGTTGGTTCATCGTATAAATGGCGTTGCCCTAACGATCGATCACGATCGACCGTTTCGGCATTAATGCCTGTCGTTAAGATGACCATTTTCGGTTGGGTATTTTTAATGACGGTGTTAACGGCTTCACGATTAGTAATATCGAGTTTTATTAAATTGATGGAGCGTTTACCTCGAAAATAGTGAAGTAAATTCGACGGTGGCGATTTATCGAGCACGGTCACTTGATGATCCTTGGCTAATGTATTTACTATTTGAGAGCCAATTTGACCACATCCCACAACTAAGATATTCATTTTCCTAAATACTCATTCAAATTAACGGCTGGGATGTCTTCTAAATCAATTTCAGGAATATAAGCCGGTAATTTCGGCGAGATACTGTTGAAATCTATAGTTAGATGTGGTGCTTGTAGTTTCGTTTCGTAATATTGAATACCATTAGTAGCACATTGACTCACACAAATAGCCAACCCTTTTTTAAGATAAATTCTTGCTTGCTCAGTTTTTTTCAACCCCAGATAGGCAATGGCAATCACTCTGCATAACTTTTCTTCTAAAAATGGTTGCGCTAAATCGTTTAGTGCCGCTAAGCTCATCTTCAAAAACGTTAATGCTTGACTATAGTGCTGCATTTTAAGTTGTAAAACACCTAAACGATAATTAATATGACAACTTCTTAAGTCATATTTGTTTAAATCGGCAATGCCTTGGTAGTAAGTAGATAATAAATTAAACGAATCACTATATTGCTTCCTCATTTCCATGAGAAAACTGGCATTGGAAATCAAATTCGACTTTAAATAAATAGCATCGTTATTATAATTATTGGACAAACTAGAAAGTGAATGGCACAGGGTGTTATAGATCTCATAAAACAACACTTCATCGTCATTTTCTTTTAATTTAAGCGCTTTATACAAACAAAGACCGTTATTTAGCCAAGCTTGTTCCAAATGATAATGATGGCTATCGGTCTCATTGTTGATTTCAAAAGACCTTAAGCCATTTAAGCCTGCATCATAGGCAGCGACTGCGGCTAAAGATTGTCTTTTTCGCTTTTGCAAAATCAGCCCCTTTGCATAATAAAGTGAAGCTTTGAAGATCGGGTCATCACAATAGGCGAGCGCATCTTGTAAAATCACAAGTGATTCATCATATAGCCCCATATTGACATAGGCCAAAGCCAATAACTTTAACGCTTTATAATCTTTCTTATTCTGACTTAAAATACTATCTAAAATTAATATACAATAATCATAATTTTGTATAACGAGTTCAGCAGATGCATTAACGATAGATAACGATTTTTTGTTAAGCTTAGGTAATGTAACCGCTTGGTTATTATTAAAATCGACAGACGGTTTTATATAATCAAGTATCCTGGAGAATAATAGTCGTCTCGATTTATTAAAAAGTTGTTGTTCATCATTTTTAAATGGATCGTGTGTGAAGATCCATTGCCATGCCTTTGATCCTCCCCCCAAAACGATAACACGCGTAAAAACTTTGATTGATGGTCTATCTATTCGGCAAAACGAGTAAAGGTGAATATCATGCTGTTCTACATTTTCAATAAGTAACAAAATTAACCGAGCGGTACTATCAATAATATCAGCCGTAAAAACACTCTCACGACTGATCCGCCGAATCACAGCGAAAGCCACCGAAGAACTGTTGATAGCAGTATGGCCCAGAGCATGGTCACTGGATTCTGCATTAACGATTTTATTAATCTTAGCAATTTGCGTAGTAATATCAGCTTTAAATGCACTATTTTTGGTTTCTTGACCTAATGCCTTTAGAAATACAATAACGGCATAAAATGAAGATTGCTCATCACTAAAATTAAAACGCCATGCCTAAGGTTGAGCTTCAGTTTTACCGAAGCTCCAGTTGATAATCGGCATCAAAGCTTACCACGTTGCCGCTTGAGCAGCTAACTGGGCTTGCTCTTCCGTCATGGCACTTTTCAGTTCATTGATCATATCTAACATACTATTCAAATTATTTTCTTGATCATTCATTACTCTATTCCTTCTTTAAATATTAAACTGATTAAACATCGTTAATAAACACTTATTATCGACATCTAATGCTTGGTGACAATCGCTACACATAAAGATCTGCATGACAACAGCCAATATTCTGTGGTTAGTTGTCGTGTGATCGTTATGGATAACATTTACTTTATAGACGGTTTCTAAATCATAAATTGGTTTGAGATCGGGTATGCTGAACTCAGCTCTTTTATTCTTTAGATTAACCATTCTATAAAGCAAATTCTTTTTAATCGGTACTGCTTGCTCGTAAGCCGCTAAATGTAGAAACTCAGATATTTGATCGTGGTTGTCTCTGGCAAGTTGCATCTCATTCAATCCACCATAAATACCAGACATCCTAGCATTGAGTTCAATTAATTCAATGATGGCTCCTTTCATCTTAACTTCTATATGAGCCAGACCGGTACTAAATCCAGATTGTTCCAATACCCATATCGCAAACTCGGCAAGTTTTTTGGCATCACTCGATTTTTTACCGATGTTTTCAGAATAAAGATAGACGGGTTTATGATTGATGATGTTTTTTTCATAGCGACCAATGGAAACCACTTTATGGCGATTATTAAAAGAAACCGTATCGATATAGTATTCTTCACCATCAATATATGCTTGCAATAAAAAAGTTTGCTCTGGACATTGCTCAATACAGGTCAGTAACGCTTGTTCGCTGGGTTTGATTAAAACGTTTTTGCCAGAAGATGAATTTTTAGTCGGCTTTAATACCACTGAACCATGGTGTTGCGCATAAAAATCCTGTAAAACTTTTTTATTAACTGTTGCAGCTTTAAATGTGATCGCCGCAAGACCTGCACCAAATAGTGATAGTTTGTGATTGAGTGCGTGCTTATCATAGCGAAGCGGGCTAGTACTTTCGCTGTTAGCGCTCAAGGGAAATAACTGATTAAATACCTTATCTGCATGGGTTACTGTCGCTTCACCATCATGTCCATAAATCCCACCAATAAAGTCAAATTCATGTTTGAGTGCATTAATTGTAGCAACATCGGCATCAACATCCTGCTTGGAATGGAGCACCAGAATCGGTAATTTTTCATATTGATAGAATGGAACGCTATAAGTGCTAATAGTCAATACCACAACATTAATATTAAAAGCCTTAAATCTATCAATAGTATAATGTGGACATGTCACCAAATCAGCGATAATGATGGCACGCCGTTTTTTCTTCAATTCCATAATATGGGTTCCTTTACAGTAAAACTCAGTGAGTCATGTAAACCGCATAGTATTAAGTTTCTATTGAAGATTAACGCAAACTCCTCAGTATTACCTGATAGGTCGCTGAAAGTGCAAAACTCTACATCTCCATAGCATGTTGGAATGGTCACCTCTGTTTTATAATGTTTTATATCACTTTCCATATACTCTCCATTACCCCTCATAGATGACACCTAAAGCGCTAAAGCATTGTAACTTGTATCAAAATGTAACAATATCCCTAAAAAGTAGGGAACTTTCAAAAAAGGAAAAACTTCAAACAGAAAATGAGCAAATAAACATTAGCGGTGAAACTTATTCATGAGCGCTTGTGATCGCTCAAATTGATATTTAACTCGGTGCTTGAAACAATCCTCAATCATCGTTGTTGTACAGTGGTAATTTAATCTGAATCTGATTTGCTTGATATAGGTTTTAACCGTTTCAATACCAATATTCATGTGATAGGCAATCATTTTCATTTTATAGCCCGACAAAGTCAGATAAAGCACATCCAACTGTTTTACCGATAATGCATCGACAACATCGTGATAAAACTTTTGTGCCTCAACAGTTAAGCTAATAGCAGAGCCATTTGTTAGGTATTGCGATTTTTTATGCAAATCTGGACGCAGAAAATCGCTGTCTGCAACGACTTCGATATCCTGATCAAAGGTGAAAAGTCCTTCCTTGTTTTTTTGCAACTCGAGTTCCAGATTTTTGCGCTCAGTAATATCAATAGATAGCCCAACAATCCCAATGACATTATTATCATGGTCAAAATAGGGTGCTTTCTGAGCAAGGTAGTGTCTTGTCAAACCTTGTTCTACTGTTGTTTCTTCTAGTACTAAAGTCCTTCTAGTAGTAATAACACTTTGATCATTTTCTTTTAGTTGCTCCGCTTTTTCCGACCATATATCAAGGTCATTTTTTCCTACGATCTCATGAGGGTTTATACCGCTAGCTAGATTGAATTCATTAGTTTTTAAATAATTTCCTTCTTTATCTTTCCAATACAACACACCTGGAATCATATCTAAGATCAAGGCTTGTTCTTGTTGATTTGAGCTGAAAGAGCTATCAAGACATCCAAAGTTAACAAATTTGCCCATAGTTTTTCCTTAACCTATTCACACACGATATATATTACCGTATTCACTTCTATAAATCATATGTATAAGTTAGCGTTATACTAAAAAACAGTAATCAATAAAAATTAGTGGCTATGACTATATTCGAGCCCACTTTGATTGTGTAAGCGCTGGCTGAGCGTAAGTCGAAGCCTCTATGGAGTGTGATTTTCCCCAAGCTTCCCCACACTTCGACTGTTGCTTAGTGCACCGCTTCGACTGATGCTCAGTGCACCGCTTCGACTGATGCTCAGTGCATCGCTTCGACTTACGCTCAGGGTACGATGAACACTTGTGGGTGAATATTTAGTCTTAGCCAAATTAGTCGTGTTTTAATTACCCCTCATTCACGCAACATAATAAGTGGTACAACTTATTCTTTCATTACATTGGAATATAAACATTAGCGGTGAAACTTATTCATGAGCGCTTGTGATCGCTCAAATTGATGTTTAACTCGGTGCTTGAAACAATCCTCAATCATCGCTGTTGTACAGTGGTAATTTAATCTAAATCTGATTTGCTTGATATAGGTTTTGACCGTTTCAATACCTATATTCATGTGATAGGCAATCATTTTCATTTTATAACCTGACAAAGTCAGATAAAGCACATCCAACTGTTTTACCGATAATGCATCGACAACATCGCGATAAAATTTCTTTGCCTCAACAGTTAAGCTAATAGCAGAGCCATTTGTTAGGTATTGCGATTTTTTATGCAAATCTGGACGCAGAAAATCGCTGTCTGCAACGACTTCGATATCCTGATCAAATGTGAATATGCCTTCTTTGTTTTGTTTTAATTCAAGCTCCAACTGTTTGCGCTCAGTAATGTCAACAGACACACCAACAATACCAATTACCTCCCTATTTTTATTAAAGAGGGGGCTTTTTCGTGATAAAAAATGCAACTTTTTGTCACTTTCGTATTCGTCATAAAGGATAGTCCTCTTCGATACCATGGTTTCACCATCATGCTTTTTGACCATACTTGCAGTATATTCAGAGAGTAATTGCTGGTCTGTCTTGCCAAAAATTTCTTGCGCGTGACGTCTATTATGAAATTGGGCAACTGCCTGATTGCAAGCTAAATAGTCACCATCCAGTCCCTTCCAATAAACATGAGCATCAAGACAATCAATAACCTGCTGTAATTCATAAGGTACATTTCCACAATCAAGCAATTGCTTCTCAAATGGAGCCATTGTCTGCTGAGTCTCGTTAAATGCTTCATGTAAATATTGGTTATTATTTGCTAGCTTCATCCATAACCTCTCTAGCTTAGTTAAATTTAATCGCTCACACCATTAATGATTGCTTTGAGCTTTGGTGCTTTGTCCTCATAGTATACTTTTTTAAATGGTAGGGTAAATGACAACTGTTGCTGATCAAGTATAGCGTCATTTAATTTTTCGCCAGCGCATAGTAGCTCGATGTAAGACTTTGCTAATGCTAGCTCATAAGCCAAACTATGCTTACTGCCTGGGATATGATTAAGTGAGTGATTAATCAAATGCTCGGCACGAATCATATCAGCCTCAAGCTCTAAAAAGGGCGTGCCACCATTAAAAGAAAAAGTGACATACAAGGTATCGCTTTTAAAGCTCTCTTTGGCAGTAATGGTTAAATTGATATCATGACTATTTTTTGCACTTACGGAGTTTGTGAAGTTGGATAGAAAGGTGCGAACAATATGACGCAGCTTAGCATAATCAATCAATAGTTTCTGACGCGCTAATGGTACAATTTGGTACTTTACTTTGGTTTTTAAATCACTGTTGATAAAAGTATTGGCAAGACCGACTTCATTCTCAATGATTTCTTCCAAAGTTGATTCAACGGTTACGATTTGCTGACGTTCATCTTGTTGCAAAATGGCGGTATTAATCTTCTGATATAGCGTATAAATCTCTGATAAACTTTCATTGATCTGATAAAAGTCATCGTTTAGATCACTACGCACAGTTTGAGGAATATCTAATTGCATTAATCGCGCTTCAATATTTTCTATCGACTCGGAAATTAGCTTGAGTACACTAATATAATCATAGCCATATGACTTAATATAGTGCTTTTGAAAAGCAAGCCGTTTTTCAAGCTGATTCTTTTTGTTGCGTAATTCAAGTTCTAGTTTTTTACGCTCGGTAATATCAATAGATAGCCCAACAATCCCAGTAACATTATTACTATGGTCAAAATAAGGTGACTTCTGAGCAAGGTAATATTTCGTTATACCTTTTTCTATCGTTACTTCCTCTTGTATTGAGGTTTTTTTAGTATTAATAACCTTTAAATCATGTGCTTTTAATTCCTTAGCTTTATCTGGCCATATATCAAGGTCATTTTTGCCCACTAATTCATAAGCACTCATACCTCCAGCCAACTTAGAGTTATTAGTTTTAAGATAGTTTCCTTTGTTATCCTTCCAATATAAAATCCCTGGAACCATATCTATGATTGAGTTTAATTCTTGTTCTTTTTGAGTTAATCTATTACTGAAGTACTGTATTAAATCGTCAACCTGAATTAAATTGTACAGCATACCCTCGTTAGTTTTGGTAAATTTACTAACCAGAAAGTGGGATAACTTTTCACCTTGTCCCATTACAAGAATACTTTTAGGGTAGTCGTCTTGCTTTGACTTTTTAAAGACATCGTTATATTGCTTTCCTAAAATATGTTTAAGGTGGGAACGACCATCTAGTTTAACACTATTGATGAAACCATTTTTGACTAAGATATCCATTATGCATATACCTTTCTTATTTCATTGGTATTCTCTTCTAAGAACTGATTAGATAACATTTCAAAATAATTTTCAAGAAATCCATAAGATAATTCTTCCCACTGAAATCCTAGATTTGACAAAATTTGAGTCGTTTTTTGTTGAAGAATATCTACACTGAACTTATCAATAAATTCATCTTTAAAATTCCACCCTAGATGTAAGTAGGAATGACTAAATCGGCTTTGACACATGCTATTGGTAACTGTAGAAATAAATGATTGCATACTAACTACCTGAATTTTGTCGCCCATTAATTCTACTTTTGAAATATCAAACCTATTAGGGTTGAAAGGGTGAAATATTTGATTTCTTAGACTGTCTTTATCAAATAGCGTGATAATGGCTTTGGCTGTTAAATCTGCAGGTGAAACTTCAACAACATTATTACCTATAGGAACTTGCCTTACGTTACATAAAAATTGTAAATAATTATTAAAGGCATTATCATTAAAGTTTTCCTGAGTCTGAAACCTGTGTAGCATTAAAGCCATATTACCTACTCTATAAATATTTGATGTGATTCCTTTTTCTCTTGCTGATATTACCTTAAGTTCCCCTAGTGCTTTTGTTCTATTATAGACAGTCATTCGTTTATGAAGCTTAGGAAAGTCACCTTCATGAACCACATCATCTTGATCGGAATCTACCCTATGCATAATCGAATAAGTTGAAATGTAATGAAAGTCTTTAAGTTTGGTTAATTCGCAAAGCTCAAGTAAATTAATAGTTGCCTGGACGTTAGCATTATAAAATACTTGTTCAATACCGTAGTGTTTCACTAAGGCAGCACAATGGATAATACTATCAATACTTTGTATTAACTTGTAATATGCAGAGTCACTTAAACCAATTTGTTTTTTTTCTAAATCACAGACAATATAAGTAATACGTTTACCATATTGCGCTTCAAGAGGTAGCCCGAAATAAAACTGATACTTTCTAGTAATTCGCTGGATTGCATGTATTTCATTTTCAGCTCTAATACAAAGGTAAATTTGATAGTTGGTTGAAATTAGTAATTGATGCAATAAATTACAACCTAAAAAGCCAGTAGCGCCAGTGAGCAAAATATTATTAATTTTTTTTAGTTTATTATTTACTGTTGGCATATTTGCTACTTCTGACAGATACAGTTTCTTTTTAAGTAATGCGGCTGGCTTAAGCAGATTGCTCTGTTGTTTAGCATAGCTGTGCTTGATTTTCTCTAATTTAACTTTCAATAAATTGTTGGTTATATCTTTATTATAGGCAAGCTTTCGTGGTGTCCTTAGCTCAAATATTTCTGAAACTTCTACTTTAAACTTTTCTTGTAAAAGCATTGTGAGTTGAATTGCTTTGATAGAACTACCTCCTAGTGCAAAAAAATCATCATCAATTCCAACTCTTTCGATAGATAAAACATTAGAAAAAGCCTGACAAATGATCCTTTCTTGTTGGTTTCTTGGTTTGATATATGTTTGAGTACTTCTAAAATCAATATCAGGTAAGGCGTTTATATCAGTTTTACCGTTTGCAGTTAGAGGTATTTCATGTATCTGTAATATAGCGCTGGGTATCATATAGTGCGGCAGCTTACTTTTAAGTTGCTCTATTACTAAATCAGACTTCATTTGACTATTTGAGGTAAAATAAGCAAAAAGATGTTGTTCATCGTTGACTACTTTGTTAATCACAACAGCTTGCTGAATATTTGTAATAGCCATTATACTATTTTCAATTTCAGCTAGCTCAACCCTAAATCCTCGCAGTTTAATTTGAGTATCTTTACGTCCTATAAACTCTAAGTCTCCAGTGGATAACCACCTAACTAGATCACCTGTTTTATACAAGCGACAAGCGACACTTTCGTTATCAGATCCACTTGCAAAAGGGTTGAGGATAAATTTTTCAGCCGTAAGCTTAGGTTGGTTTAAGTAACCGCGTGCTAGACCTTCTCCACTAATATATAACTCTCCAATGATATTAGTTGATAAGGGTTGCTGATTGCTATCCAAAACATATACTTTCCGGTGATTTAAAGGCCTTCCAATAGGAACAGAAGATAAATTAATTTTTTTATTTATATGATAACTTGCGGCAAATGTAGTGCTCTCAGTTGGTCCATATCCATTAATAAGATACCGCGGCCTGTGTTTACAGCTTAAAACTTTGTTAATGATATCGACTTCCAGTGCCTCACCGCCGACTAAAAGATATTTGATAGTTTGAAAAATTGTATTGTCATTTAAAAATAAACTATTAAACAAGGACTTTGTTAACCATAACACATTAATTTTATGACTAATTAGAAATAATTTAAAGGTCTTTATATCACTCACTAGGTTCATAATACTATTAGGAATAATTAATTTTGCACCAGAAAGTAGAGGAGTCCATGTTTCAAAAAATGATGCGTCAAAGGCAGGAGAAGATAAGTAAGAAAAAACACTTTGCTTATTAATTTCTATATAATTATTAGCGACCAGACTAATAATGTTTTTATGTGTTAACAATACGCCCTTGGGTCGCCCAGTTGTTCCGGAAGTATAAATTGTGCAGGCTAAATTATCAGAGCTACTCAAATCATTTAAATTACATACTGGAAAGGTTTTATAGCTAAGCTCATCTAAGGGGATAATGATTGCTTTTGAAATATTTTTAAGTTTAAAGACATATTGTGATTGTGATAATAATAAAGATGTTTTAGTGTCATCAAGTATATATTTCACCCTCTCATTAGGAGAATTAGGATCAATAGGCACATAAGCTGCACCCGACTTTAAAATACCTAAAATTCCAACAATCATTTCTAAGCTTTTGTCCAAGCATATTGCAATTAAATCATCAGGTTGAATATTGCTTAATGTCTTCAAATATCTCGCTAATTGATTAGATTTGGCATTTAATTCTTTATAAGTAAACTGTTTCTCCTCAAATACAATTGCAATATGATTGGGCGTCTTTTCAACTTGCTCTTCAAATAGTTGGCAAATAGTTTTATCCCTTGGATAAGGTTTATCAGTATTATTCCAGTCAACAATGATTTTCTGATATTCTTCTTTTGACAAAAGAGGAATATCTTTAATAAAAGCGCCACTATTTAAATAATATTTGTAGTGCTTAAACATTGTGGTTAGGGCGCTAACAATACCTTTAAGCTCAATTGAGTCGGTTTTAATGCCAGTAATATTAAGCTGCCCATTATTGATAACAAAATTCAATTTATGCGCAAATATAGTATCAAAGCTATTGCCCTGATAAATGGCAATATCAGTTAATAACTCCATACAGTTATAACGATAATAAAAATCTTTGGTAATGTTTTGCTTCTTTAGTGAGTTATTTTGAATATACTCTTGAAAATTTAGTAGCTTTTCCTCATTCAACACCTGCTTTAGCTCAATCATGTATTTGGTATCGACTAAATAAGATAAATGTCTTAAATCAGGGTTTTCGACATAACAAGAGACTAGAAAGTTATTTTGATGAAAAATGCGTAGTAAAACTAATGAAATAGCACCAATAATCTGCGTAGTACTTAAGTTTAATGTGTTAATCGAATACTCTAATGACTCTTGTGTCGTATGATTCATTGATAAATGAAGCGTGGAATTTACTTTGTTTTTCAAAGAATTGATAGCTAGTGCGTAACTACGTTCTTGTTTTTTGATATGCTTTAGTTGATGATACTGGTCATCACCCAGTGTAATGTTATATTTTTGTAATTCTTCAAAACTAATTATTTTACTTATATTTTTTTCAATACCATAACAGTTATAGATTGATGGAAAGTGTAGTGCCTTATCCTTTGAAACAATGTACAAGCCTTTTAAATCAAAAAAGTTTTTGGGTTTTTCAACCCATATAGGTACGCCTAATAAATAGACTGATCCTTTAAAACTAAGCTTAGCTGTAGCAATTTGATTTGATTGATCACCACCAAAATCAAGTGCGTGGCAGTAACGAGATATTTGCGTTAAACTTTCACAACCATTAATAAAGCCATGGTTTTTTAGCGAGTGATTTAATGAAAAATAACTTCTTTCATTTAAAGCCTGAGCTTGAAACTGTAGTTGATTATTTGACAAATCAGATAATAGTATTTTAAATAATGCAAGTGCTTTTTGAGTGCACTTCATATTAAGGCTGTACGTAGTATCCTCTCTTGAAATTGTTATTTCCTCTTGTCGAATAATATCGCCAGCGTCAATTTCACCAGAGATTTTATGCCAAGTAACCCCGTGTTTTTTTTCTCCGTTAATAATTGCCCAAGTTGTAGGATTAGTTCCAGCATAGCTAGGCAGCAATGCATTATGGTAGTTGATTGCATGTTGAACCTTGTGTTTTTCAATAAGATTTCTTGGGATAATGTGGCTGTTTGCAATGCTAAATAACACATAACCTTGGTAATTACTTTCTTGGTATTCTTGATAAGATAGTGTACAAACACTTTGTTGTTGGCACCATTGCTGTATTTTTTCATCTTCAGTAACCACAGCAATTAGGTCATAATCATATGACTTAAAAATAATTTTACAACATTCTAGACAAAGGCCAGTGTTACCAATGATAATTGTTTTTTTTTCTCTATAGTATTAGTAGATTTGACAATATCATTTTGTGTGCAGTCTTTTAAATAATCAGACCAATAGGTATTGTTGATTGATACGTGTTTATTTTTCATAACTAGTTCCCCTTTAGTTATTATGGATATTGAATAAAGTTAATGACTTATCACAAACAACTTGCCAATCGATTATTGTCAAGCCATTAGTAATAAGTAAAGCTTATAAATGAAATGGTCAGATAACCATGATGTTGTTATTACATTTAAATTATTTTGATTACATGTATTCTTGCAACAAATCGATTACCCCACGCATCAACACTTATAAGCAAAATATATAATACCATTGGTTACTAATAACTCAGTAATAAAAATGTCAATCTTGCTAAGAAATCTTTGGTTTCAGGTGGTAGAGACTATATAGGAATCTACAGAAGAGTACATTTTGACTAAAATGGAATATAATTAAAATTTATAGCAATATGCTATTGCATTAGGTTAGGAAAAGTGTATTATCTTCTTTGTGGAAGATTTGAGGCGTTTGGGTCATAATCCTTGCGTTTTATCTAGTTCCTTCTAGTTTTATGGGGGTTAACGCAGTCAAGATGGGGGCTTAACTATGACCCGCTATTATCGTAGCGGGTTTTTAGTTATATGGCAAGAAAAACTTGCTATTTTTTAGCGTTTAGTTATAATTTTTACTTATGAAGTAGGTCATTAGGATCGGAAATATGGGAAAGCTTGATCACGACTTAACCTATACCAATACTGACAACACAGAGTGTGAAAGACAGCTTAAGCTTGTTGGTTTTAATCTCAGAAGGTGTATGTTGAGTAAAGGCGTCAATAGTGTGGAGCTACACAACAACTTAGGCGTTTCTACTGGCACAGTAAGTAAGATTGTAAATGGAAAATGCATGCCTAACTTGTTGACAATCTATAGCATAACGCAGTATTTAGAAATTAAAATTGATGACTTGTTTAATGATCCTCATTCAACACCCATTAGGGATAGTCAGCATAGTAAGCTAGCTTAGTTAAGTATCTACTTCAACCAACAAAGCATACATTGTTTAAGCACTACAAATCATATGACCGTGCTTCGGTAACGCTATGTGTCAGATCGTGTGAGAAAATTACAAGAAAACAGGTAATACCTGAAAGAGTTTTTCAATCGTATAAACATGGTCAAGGTCAGTAATCGTCACAATAACGTGGTCTCCTGATTCAATCACGTAGTGATCATGTGCGACTAATATAGTGTCATCGCGAACGATAGCGCCAATAATAATTGCTTTAGGTAAGTTCAGTTCACTGATCTTTTTACCGACAATGGGTGAGCTATCAGCAGTTCCATGCACCACAATTTCGCAAGACTCCGCATGCCCGCCATATAGGGAGTAGATATTTAGCATATCGCCTTTGCGTAAATAAGTTTGAATCACACCAATGGTGATCCTCTGTGGTGAAATCGCGCGATCAATGGTATGTGTTTCATCAACTAAAGCCGCATAGCTTAGACTATTAACCAGAGCGATAGTGCTTTTAGCACCCATTTTTTTAGCTAACATCGCAGACATGATGTTGGCCTCGTCATCATTGGTCACCGCGCAAAAAAGGTCGGTATCATCAATGCTCTCGGCATTTAATAACTCTGCATCTGAGGCATCACCTGAAAGCACGGTGGTATTGTTTAATGTTTCAGCGGCTAAATGACAGTTTTCATAATTGCGTTCAACGATTTTAACTAAGTAATCATTCTCAAGTTTCTTGGCAAGCCCCATACCAATATTGCCACCACCTGCAATAAATAGTTTACGGAACGCGGTTTGTTGCGGTTGGAATTCGCGTAAAATGGCAGGGATATTAATGCGTTCAGCAATAAAAAACACTTCATCTGCTTTTTGTAAAACCGTATCAGCGGATATAAGTAGGTTTTGCTTCTTGCGATAGATGGCAACGACACGCGCATCAATATCAGGAAGCTCTTGTCGAAATTCACGAATACTCATGCCATGAAGTGGTGAGTCCTCGGCAATTTCACTCCCTGCTAGTTGCAAGCGACCATTGGCAAAATCAACAATCTGGAAGCTGCCAGGATGCTCAACTAAACGCACTAAGCGTTGAGTAACTAACTCGGATGGGTTAATAATAAGGTCAATCGGAATATTGTCATTATTAAAAATTTGCGGATAGCGTGCGTAGTTTTTATTACGTAAACGTGCGATTTTCGTTGGGATTTTAAAGAGGCTATACGCAATCTGGCAAGCAACAATATTAACCTCATCGTTATTTGTTACCGCAATCATCATATCCGCATCATTTGCGCCTGCTTCTTCAAGAATGTTGGGGTGTGATGCCGAGCCACAGATCGTTTTAACATCAAAATGATTTTGAATATGTCTTAGTCGCTCAGCTTTTTCATCAACGACACTAATGTTATGATCTTTTTGTAAATTCTTAGCCAATGAACTGCCGACTTGTCCGGCACCTAAAATGATGATTTTCATAATTTTTCCTAATCTGGTATTCCATAAGTGTGGTGCATTAGTGTGATAAAGTCAGGGTGGGTTTTTAATCCTAGATTACTAATTGCAGAAAGAATCTCATTGTGAATTTTATAAATTGCATTTTCATCATTCGTTAATAAGGCATAAAAACTTTTCCCATCAATTTGACGGATGTTCTGATTGGTAGGTCTATTTGTTTTAGATGTGTTGTCTGGCGGAGTAAACGGTTTATTATATGTTTCTGGTTTTTTAGGAATAATTTCAACGTAGTAAGCAGTATAATTTTTAAACTCTGGCTTTGTAAGCTGTTTTGATAGATCATCATAGATGTTAATTTTGTGATTACCTTTGGTTGTGTTAAATTTATTTTTTATTTCAGCGATGATTCTTTTATTATCAACAACAATATCTGTAACTTTTCCTACTTTTAATTTTCGAACACCAGTAATGTTACCTAAAATTTCCTCATGCATCGTTCCAATCATATTTTGTAAGGTTTTTTGTAGTTGCCTTGTTTTTTCATTAGCTACCCACTCATCATAGTCATAAGCTTGAAAACTAGATTCAATTAAGGATGAAAAAGGATCTATAACATTCTTGAAAATATCATGCTTATCTTTTTTATTCATATACTTAGAATAGATACTGCCGATAATTTTTTTTATGGCATTTATATCGTCAAAATAGTCCATTAAGTTTTTCCTGTTATTTAAATAAAAATATGCTTTATGTTATTAAAATAACATTTGGTTTGTAATTCCATTTTCGGTAGAATGCATTATTCTTGATAACCATGCATAAAGTTGAATAAGGTTTACTTTGAAAGAATACTATTCGCTTTCAGAAATTTCAGATATATTATCAGTATCAAAAGAAACGCTTCGACGTTGGGATAAATCTGGGAAACTTACATCCATACGCCATCCAATAAATAACTATCGAGTGTATCATCAATCACAGATTCTTCAATTTGAACAGGCCAAATTAATGCTGACTTCAAATTGGGATGCTGAAATGAGCATAAAGCCGCTTAATGAATATAGCTCAATAGAGATTTTTGCTGGCGCGGGGGGATTGGCTCTAGGGTTGGAAAAAGCTGGATTTAAACATGTTTTTTTGAATGAAATTGATAAAGATGCATGCGCTACTTTGAAACATAATCGCCCTCATTGGAATATTTGTCATGCGGATATATCGATAGTTAATTTTAATGAGTATAAGTATAAAATTGATTTACTATCTGGGGGCTTTCCGTGTCAAGCTTTTTCATATGCTGGAAAAAAACTTGGATTTGATGATATCAGAGGAACCTTGTTTTTTGAATTTGCTCGTGCAGCTAAAGAAATTCAGCCAAAAATTTTACTTGCGGAGAATGTAAGAGGGCTTTTAAGTCATGACAATGGCAATACGTTTAGAACAATCAAAGAGGTCTTTGATGAAATAGGATATGTATTTTTGGCAGAACCAAAAGTGTTAAAAGCCATATTTTTCCAAGTTCCCCAAAAAAGAGAACGATTGTTTTTCGTGGCAGTAAGAAAGGATTTGTTCTTTGATGAATTAAGCTTTGATTGGCCGTCGCCATATAAAAAAATACTCACACTGAAAGATGCTTTAAAAAAAGGGGATTTATATGATTGTGATGTTCCTGAGTCTATAGGGTCTGTATATCCAAAGCGGAAAAGAGAAATTCTAGATCATGTTCCACAAGGTGGGTATTGGCGCCATCTACCGGATGATTTGCAAAAAGAGTATATGCAGAAAAGCTATTTTTTGGGAGGTGGGAAAACAGGAATGGCTAGGAGGTTATCTTGGGAGGAGCCATCGTTAACTTTAACATGTGCTCCTGCGCAAAAGCAAACTGAACGATGTCACCCAGAGGAAACAAGACCTTTAACAATCAGAGAATATGCTAGAATACAAACTTTTCCAGATGACTGGAAATTTTGTGGCTCAATGTCGAGTCAATATAAGCAAATTGGTAATGCAGTTCCTGTTAATCTGTCTTATGCAATTGGACGTAGTATCGTGAGTTTACTCAACCAGCTACCATAGGATTCTTATTTTTCTGAGCGATGGCTTTTCCATAACACTTCATCATGCTGATCTAGCTGATTAAAAAAACGTGCCAACACAAATAAATAATCAGATAAGCGATTTAAAAAACTTAAAATAAGTGGGTTATACGCTTTTGCCTGATCTTGAGTCAAGGCAACATAGTGGCGTTCGGCTTTACGTGCTATGGTGCGCGCCTGATGGCTTAAAGCTGCACACTTCGATCCACCGGGTAAAATAAACTCTTTTAACGGTGGTAAGGTTTTATTCCATTGGTCAATCTGGGCTTCAAGCATCACAATGGCATGATCTGTTAGCTGACTAAATTGAGGGAAAGATAGCTCGCCACCAATATTAAATAAATGATGCTGGATATTTTGTAATTGTCTATTGATCTCAAAATTGTCTGAAAAAGCGACAATGACACCAATAGCAGCATTTAATTCATCAATCTGACCAATGGTTTCAATAATCGGCGCACATTTATCAATGCGAATATTGTCTGAAAGGGCAGTGGTGCCTTTGTCTCCGGTTTTGGTGTAAATTTTTGATAGCCTATAACCCATGAATAGTATCCTTAACGTTTATTAAACCCAATCACATAGACCTCACGTGAGCGAGCACGAGATGCATCTGGCTTACGAATAACGACTTTTTGAAAACGTTCTTGAACGGCTTTTAGAAAGGGGTCAAAGCCTTCACCTTGGAAAACTTTAGCTAAGAAATTGCCATGTGATTTTAGTGTATTATCGGCAAAATCAAGTGCCAATTCAACCAGATACATCGATCCGGCTTGATCAGTATTACGATTGCCACTCATATTTGGCGCCATATCAGAGATTACCCAATCAATGGATTCACCTTTAGTTAATTGCATTAAGGCTTCATAAGGCTCGTCTTCAGTAAAATCTCCTTGAATAAAGGTTACATCAGGCAAAGGATCCATCTGCAAAATATCTAGGGCAAATACCTTGCCTTTAGAACCAACGAAATCCGTTAAAACCTGTGACCAACCACCAGGAGCAGCACCTAAGTCAACAACGGTCATGCCTGATTTGAAGAGTTTATCTTTTTGCTGTAATTCCATGAGTTTGTAAGCTGCGCGTGATCTTAGACCACCTTTTTTAGATTGGCTAACATAATGATCATTATGATGTTCATCAAGCCAGCGCTTGCTACTTTTGCTATGTTTGTTTTTTGACATTAACAAATAAAGGTGTCGTGCTAATTAATGTCAACAGTATATCACCTAGGAAAATATACAGTAGCTTACTTTTTCACTTTTTCATTTTTTGATGTAGAAAAGAAGTAATGATGATTTCGTCTTGATTTTTAATCCAATAAGAAATTAAAAAAGGAAAGTCATACACAATATATTCCCTTAACTCGGGAATCTCACCTACCATACGTGAGGCATGTTGATTTAATGAAATATACTTTAAAGCACTTTCAATACTGTCCATGAAGCGCATAGCCACAACTTCATCAGCATATTTTAAATACCAATCAACATAGTCTTCAAAGTCGTTAAGTGCCTCAAGTGACCAGTTTATTTTTTGCATTTACTAAATACTCGTGAAACATCGTGTTCTGTGGCAATCTGAGCATTTTTTGCTTGTTGCAAGCCGAGTCTCATTTTCTCAACTTGCCAGTTTCGTAGCTCTTGCTGTCTACCAAGTTCTGCCCAATATAGAATTTGTTGCGGTACTGTGCGATAACCTTTTTCTGCAAAACCTTTCGTTTCATTAACAAATTCTTCAGGAAGTCTGACTGATATAAATCCCATGGTAATACTCCAAAGTTTGTCTCATGTGGAAAGGTTAGAGCAAATTATCGCAATTTGCAAATTTCCTCACATGGATTGTTTTAAATTTGTTAAAGAATTGCTTCTTGGATGAATTTATAATTGAGATAACGGTTGAGCAACATCGAAAATCAACGCAAAGTAAATAATAAAGACACTCAGAAGTACCATGCCATTAAAAACACTGGTGCGTCGTGAGGTAAAGGTAACCAAAGCAATTAAAAAGGTTAGTACCATGATGACAATCGATGTGCTATTTAATCCAAGAACTAATGGTTGACCAAGGACAAGGCTTATTACAAGTACTGACGGCACGGTAAGACAAATAGTAGCAACGGCAGAGCCCATGCATAGATTGATAGAGCGCTGTAGTTGGTTCTTGTATGCCGATTGAATGGCGCTCACACCCTCAGGGGTTAACACTAAAAGCGCAATAATAAAGCCGCCTAGTTTACTCGGAAGCCCCGCTTCTTGGATGCTAAACTCAAGAAAATTGGCTAAATTTTTGGATAGTGCAATCATCACGACAAGACCAAGTAGCAACATAATGACATGATAAAGTACTGAGCCCATTGGGCTGTGGTGTTCCTCATCAGCATCGTCTTCATGCCGATACTGAAAATAATCTTTATGTGTTACGGTTTGTTTAATCAAGAAAACAGCATAAAGGATCACGCAAACAATAATGACGACAATGGATTGACTTAAGTTAAAGGTGCCGGCATCAGTCGCAACCGTATAATTAGGAAGTATTAAGCAAACGGTTAATAAAAGAATAAGCAAGGAGATATAGATGTTTGCACCTTCGGTATTATACATTTGCGTGTTATGTTTAATGCCGCCTGTTAATAGACTAAGTCCAGCAAAACCATTAACAGCAATCATAATCACAGCAAACATCGTATCTCTGGCAAGCGTTGGGTCACCTTTGCCAATAAGCATCATCGTAATAATAAGTGCCACTTCAATTGAGATAACAGAAAGTGTTAGAATCAAGGTGCCATAAGGCTCACCAAATTTTTCTGCTAACCAATCAGCATGTTTGACTACATTAAAGGCGCAAACAAGCATCACTGCAAAGATAACAAAGGTTGTTGCTGCAGTTGCAAAATGACTTATGTTATATGGATTTAAGCCTGAAAAAACCATATTCAATAGAATAAAGAGGGTAATCGGTAAAATAACGCCATATTCGGTTTTAATAAAACTTATTGTTTTGTGCATTTTACCTCCTGCTTATTCAGTTATTTAAAATTTTAAATCAGTTTCTTGTATGATTACGCTTTTGGTGAACTAAAATTGAAGCCTATTGCTTAACGCAAAACGCAATAAATAGCAAAAATGTTAGCAATAATTCATCGGTGGATACCTTACAATCTTTAGTTGCTCACTTGCAAGTACTTTTTAGGAAGAAGCCGTTAGAAAGGAGGTTTCGCTCATAACCTAAAGCTTGTTTTTAAAACTGATCAGCCAAAGCCTGTTGCCAGTATTTTGCATATTGGATTGGTAAGTTAGTATCATCTAGTAAGCTACCTTTTTTAAGGTATTGATAGACTTCATCAAGTGATTGCACGGTTTTCTCATCAATGCGACGTATAACACGTGAGGCTGAAAGTTCACTTGGGTTTTTAAGTCCCATCGCACCAACCAGTTCAGTAAAACTCTTAACGGTTGCATCATGAAAGCGGTAAACGCGCTGCTTCTTATCATCAATATCGAGTGCTTTGTACAGTCGTGGGTTTTGTGTGGCAACGCCTGTTGGACAGGTGTTACGATTGCATTGTTTGGATTGAATGCATCCCAAGGATAACATCATAGCTCTGGCGCTATTGATTACATCAGCACCTAAAGCGATACGCTTGACCATGTCAAATCCTGTCGCAGTTTTACCGCTAGCAATAATACAAATATGCTCGCGAATGCCACAACCAACCAATGCGTTATGGACAAAAGCTAAAGCATCTTCAAGTGGCACACCAATATGATTGACGTATTCTTCAGGGGCGGCTCCTGTACCACCTTCAGCACCATCAATGGTAATAAAATCAGGGAAAATTTGTGTTTTTAACATGGCTTTGCAAATGGCGAAAAACTCGGTTTTACGACCTATGCACAGTTTAAAACCAATGGGCTTGCCACCTGAGAGCTCTCGCAGCTTTTGTACAAATTGACATAGCTCAACAGGTGTGGAAAAAGCAGTATGCGCAGGAGGGGATAAAACATCCTCACCCATCGGCACATCACGAATCTTAGCAATCTCAGGGGTGAGTTTCTCCTTAGGTAAAACACCGCCATGCGCTGGTTTTGCTCCTTGTGATAGTTTAATCTCAATCATTTTAATATCATCATACTGTGCTTGAATAGCAAATTTCTCTGCGTCAAAGTGTCCATCTTTGGTTCTAAAACCAAAATATCCTGTGCCAATCTGCAGACAAATATCACCCCCTTGGCGATGAAACTCTGTTAAGCCACCTTCACCTGTGTTATGACAGAACCCACCAAGCTTAGCACCTTTATTAAGTGCCATAATTGCATTTTTAGATAAAGCACCATAACTCATGGCCGAAATATTTAAGCGTGATGAGATATAAGGTTTTGTGCATTGATGATTGCCTATTTGAATTTTAGGGTTAACATCTTTTGGGTGAATCGGTGCTAGTGAATGCAGAACCCACTCATAACCTGGTTGATTAATATTCCGCTCGGTACCAAAGGGGAGCGTATCCTCAATGCCTTTAGCGCGCTGATAAACTAAAGAACGAGTTTGTCGATCAAATGGTCGTTCACTTTGATCTGTCGCAACAAAGTATTGTTGGATCTCAGGGCGAAAGAACTCCAAGATAAAGCGCATATGCCCAAGGATAGGGAAGTTGCGCAGTATAGTATGCTTTTTTTGTGTTACATCATAAATGGCAACAATAATAAGCGCAATGATCACTATACTCATCGTAATCTCACTGTGCAACAAAGCTAAAAAAGCAAGAATAATGAGTAAGACAATCCCAAATCCAATATACCATTTTCTACGTTCTGAAATGTGAAACATAAATATTCCTTAATGTTTAGTCCTATGTTCATATGGAATAATAGTGAGAAATATGAGAAATTCAATTTAAAACAACCATCGCCATCATTTGTAACATAACTGTAACAATTGATATTTATGCTGAGCAACGACTTAATTAAGTAGGAAGGATAGGTTTTGAGGCAAAGTGGGGATAAAAACTTTTTGAAGTTATTAATAGCTCTGGCATCGCTAACACTGATTATTTTCGTGTTGCTATTAATGAGTCTTATTGTATTTAGTTGGCCAAGCATTCGCCAGTATGGCATTTCTTTTTTGTGGAGTGATGCATGGAATCCTGTGACTGAGCAATTTGGTGCCTATTCAGTCATCATTGGTACGCTGGTTACATCCATTTTGGCGCTTGTAATTGCTGTGCCGTTTAGCTTAGGTGTTGCACTTTTAATCGATGAGTTATTGCCCAGACGTATAGGCAGAGTTTTTGCGCGATTGATTGAGTTAATGGCAGGGATACCCAGTATCGTTTATGGTATTTGGGGGCTTTTTGTGCTTTTGCCGTGGGTGAAATCATTGCAATTAAAATTAATGCCTTTATCACTATCATGGCAGGCTAAGTTTTCGGCTCTTGCTGAAAGTGGCTCATTTTGGGCGCATTTTGAACCATTGGTAATGTTCTTTATCAAAAGCTTACCAACGGGAAGTAGTATCTTTGCTGCGAGTATTATCTTAGCCATTATGGTGATTCCTTTAATTTCATCGGTAATGCGTGATGTGATCAGTGCGATTCCGCAAGTGACGAAAGAAGCAGCATTTGGTATTGGTGCGACTAAGTGGGAAGTGACCAAAAATGTTATCTTCCCTTATGCGTTACCGGGCATGATGGGTGCGATTATTTTAGGTTTTGGTCGCGCATTAGGCGAGACAATGGCGGTGACCTTTGTGATTGGTAATGTCCATAGCTTGCAAGGTTTGTTTATGCCAAGTGCAACTATCTCATCAGCCATTGCCAATGAGTTTAATGAGGCATTAGGCACATTGTATCCCGCAGCATTAGTTGAAACAGGATTGATATTATTCTTAATCACTTTGGTGGTTTTACTGATATCACGTTGGATTTTAAAGCGTTACAAAGTAGGGGTGGCATAATGAGTATGATTGGACAAGTAGCACTTAAGCGCCGTATTAAATCAAATATTTTTGTTTCACTGTGTTGGCTAAGTGCGATTATTAGTATCTTTTTCTTATGCAGTATTTTATATGAGTTGGTGATGCGGGGTATGCCTAGCTTTAGTACGTATCTTTTTACACATGACACCAGAGAGCTTGGACTTAGAAATGCGATAGTTGGCTCACTGATGTTAACGATTGGTGCCATCGTGATCGCGACACCGATTTCGATTTTAACGGCGACATTCTTTGTCGAGTTTCGACAATTTAGACGCACGATTAAAGTCTTACGCTTTATCAATGACATGATGTTAAGCACGCCATCAGTCATTGTTGGTTTGTTTATCTATACGCTTATTGTTGTTAATACCAGTTTTTCAGGCTATGCCGGAATCATTGCTCTCGCAGTTATTGCGATGCCGATGATTACGCGTGCTGCGGAGGATGTTTTATATCTTGTATCGCCAATGCTCAAGGAATCAGCTATTGCACTAGGTGTGCCAAAGTGGCGTGTGATTGTGATGATTGGCTTTCGCTCAGCAAAGACAGGGCTCATTACTGCGGTGGTACTAGCTACCGCAAGAGTGATGGGCGAAAGCGCACCATTATTATTTACCTCAGCAAAAAACAGCTTTTTAAGTTTCAATATGGGGCAAGCGATTGAGAGCTTACCGGTGATGATTTTTGAAAATGCGATGCAACCATATCCTGAGTTTCAGCAAGTGGCTTGGACAGCAGCACTTATCGTTACCGCATTAGTATTGGTAATGAATCTAACGGCTCGTTGGATTGCAAAAGATAAATAACTGGTAATAAAGTAAAGAATAAGAGATGATCATGCAACAATCGACAGATTTTAAAAACTTAGAAAACACAAAAAGTATAGAAAATAAAGCACAGGCGCAAACTGATGATAGTCAACTTGAGCCACAAGGGAGGGTGTTAAATTTGCTAAATCAGCAGTACTTATCAGTAAAAAATCTGAACTTTTATTATGGTGACAGCAAGACATTGCATGATATTAACGCAAGCTTCGCGCAAAATAAAATTACCGCACTAATCGGTCCGTCTGGATCTGGAAAATCAACTTTGCTTAGAACGTTAAATCGCATCTATGAGCTATATCCTAAGCAAAAAGCCACAGGGCAGATTTTGTTACAAGGGCAAAATGTCTTAGAAAAAAACATTGATTTGAATCAACTGCGCAAAGAAATTGGCATGGTCTTTCAAAAGCCAACGCCTTTTCCGATGAGTATTTTTGATAATATTGCCTTTGCTATTAAGTTGCATGAGAAGTTACCCAAGGCTGAATTGCAACTGCGCGTTGAAGAGGCATTAAAACAAGCCGCTTTATGGGATGAGGTTAAAGATAAGCTGCAACAGCAAGGTACACGCCTCTCAGGTGGACAACAGCAGCGATTGTGTATTGCGCGTACACTGGCGGTAAAACCTAAAATTTTATTATTAGATGAGCCAACATCAGCGCTTGATCCTATTTCCACAAAGAAAATAGAAGGGTTGCTCACAGAGTTAAAGACTCAATATACAATTGTAATGGTGACGCATAATTTAAAACAAGCTGAGCGCTTATCAGACAGTACGATGTTTATGATTAATGGCGAGCTTGTCGAGTATGCCCCAACTAATGTATTCTTTAATGCACCTAAGGATCCACGAACGGTTGATTATATTCATAATGAATAACGGTTTAAACTTAAAACATAAGGATAAATGAATGAAACGATCAAAATTTAAGAAAACTATATTGATTGGTGCTTTAGCAAGTAGTGCTATGGCTGTACTGGCATTATCAGGATGCAGTGAAAAAGCGCATGAAAGTGATGGCAAGGCGGCGTCAAGCCAATCAGTTATTATGGGCTCAGGTTCAAGTTTTATCTATCCTGCAATGTCACGCTGGGCAAATGAATATTATAATCAAACAGGTGTTAAAATTAATTATCAGCCAATTGGCTCAGGTGGCGGGCAACGTCAGATTTTTGCAGGGACTGTTAACTTTGCAGCATCAGATCAACCATTAAGCAATACTGAGCTTAGCAAGTACAATTTATTACAATTTCCTGCAATCGTTGGCGGTATTGTGCCGGTGATTAATGTGCAAGGTATTAAAACGAATGAGCTTGTCTTAAGCGGTAAAGTATTAGCGGATATTTATTTGGGTAAGATCCAATATTGGGATGATCCAGCGATTATTGCGTTAAATCCAAAGCTTAAGTTACCACACAATGCGATTATTACGGTACATCGTGCCGATGGCTCAGGTACAACCTATAACTTTACGCAATATTTAGCATCGGTTAATCCTATATGGCAACAGCAAGTCGGTGTTGATACCTCAGTGCAGTGGCCGGTAGGTATTGGTGCTAAAGGCAATCAGGGAGTGGCAGCACAAGTACAACAAGTCAGTGATAGTATTGGCTATGTTGAATATGCCTAT
Organism: Cysteiniphilum sp. 19S12-1; assembly: GCF_052030685.1. Lineage (NCBI taxonomy): Bacteria > Pseudomonadati > Pseudomonadota > Gammaproteobacteria > Thiotrichales > Fastidiosibacteraceae > Cysteiniphilum > Cysteiniphilum sp. 19S12-1. The sequence goes on along the minus strand of NZ_JBQAJM010000026.1, from coordinate 2,769 downwards.
GCCAAAACTGCGAATATTCCAACGGTTAAACTAATCAATCAAAGTGGTCAAACGGTGACTGCGGATTTAAATAGTTTTGCAAGTGCTGCAAAATATGCGTCATGGCAAGCGAAGAATAACTACAATTTATTATTGGTTAATCAGCCAGGAAATGATAGTTGGCCAATTGTTGCCACGACATTTGTTTTGTTACCTGAGAAAGCAAAGCAAGGCATCAATCAAGATATTAAGCAATTCTTTACTTTTGCCTATTCTGCGCAAGGTGACAAGATCGCTCAGAAACTTGATTATGTTGGTATTCCACAAAATGTGGTTGCAGGCATTAAAGTTTATTGGGATAAGGGGTAGATAATATAGTACTCCCTATGTTTTAAATCTCATATTGAGTTATATTTTGTTGAGTAAAAGCTTTATTTCAATTTATTTATATCAACCATTTCCCAATCGTGGGGCTTGAAATTCATAAATAAACTAAAATCATCATAGTATATTATTTAAATCTAATGTAGTATATGCTAATGTTATTGGGTGTACAATTTGTCCGAAGGATTATAGCATGAGTGATTTAATCGTGATGCGTGAGAATGCACAAAAAGCTGCCAAATTGTTAAAAGCTATTTCACATGAGTCAAGATTAATGATTCTGTGTCTTTTAACAAAAGGTGAGCTTTCTGTTGGTGAGCTTGCAGAATATTCAAATCTAAGTCAATCTGCATTTTCACAACATTTATCTGTACTACGCAAACAGAAACTTGTTACCACAAGAAAAGAAGCGCAAACGGTTTATTATCAGCTTGAAGACCAAAATGTAAAAAAAATTATAAGCACACTTTACGAGATTTACTGTAAATAAAAAATAAATAAAAAATTTCGCCAAAATATTAGGGTTTGCTAATTTAGAATAACCTACAAAGCAAGGAGAAAATAATGAGTTACTGCCAAACTATCTCAATCGATGAATACAATGAGCTTTGTCAGAATCAATGCGTCAAGTTAATTGATATCAGAGCACCAGAGGAGTATGAAAAAGAGCACATAAAAGGCGCCATTAACAAAACGCTAAACGAGTTAAATTCGCATGTTTTTTCAGAAGATGAGATTATTGTGTTTCATTGCCAGTCTGGTCATAGAACGCGTCAAGCAGAAGGCTTTTTTTCAAAACTTCCTATCAAAAAAGTATATATTCTAAAAGGAGGAATGAGTGCATGGAAAAAAGCAAACTTACAAACGGTTATTAATGCTAAAGCTCCCTTTCCTATTATGCGTCAGGTGCAAATTATTGTTGGTTTTATGGTTGTACTAGGTATTGTTCTGTCCTATATCATTTCACCATGGTTCAATATCTTGAGCGCTTTTTTTGGTGCGGGATTATTATTTGCAGGACTATCTGGTACTTGCGCGCTTGCAAATTTATTAATGTTTCTACCGTTTAACAAAACAAAAAACAAGGAATAATGATCATGATTTTAAAACAGTTATTCGATTTTGATACTTATACGTATACCTATTTACTTGCATCAGGTATTGGGCGCGAGGGCGTTATCATCGATCCAGTGAAAGGTCATGAGCATGAGTACGAAAGACTGATTAATGAATTAGATTTGAAATTAATTGCTGCTATTGATACTCATGTGCATGCTGATCATATTACCGCAATTGGAACGCTTCGTGAGCGGTTAACCTGTCAAAGCATAATGGGTGAGCAATCAAAAGCTGATTGCGTGTCGATTAAAATTAAAGAAGATGAGACCGTTAATTTTGATGGACTTAAACTCAAAGCCATATACACACCAGGGCACACCGATGACTCTTATAGTTTTGTTTTAGATGGCTTTGTTTTTACAGGGGACACCCTCCTTATTCGTGGAACAGGGCGAACTGACTTTCAAAATGGCGATGCTTATGCACAATATGACAGCATTAAAAACAAATTATTGAGTTTGGATGAGCACACAATCGTTTATCCAGGTCACGACTATAGCGGTCGCACTTCAAGCAGTATTTATGAGGAAAAACGTTTCAATCCAAGATTACAGGTTAGTAGTGCCTCTGAGTATGCCGATTTAATGGCAAATTTAAATCTACCCAATCCAAAGTATATGGATATTGCTGTCCCTGCAAATCTCAGATGCGGATTGGATAAATGATCCTTAAACGTTTATTGGGATAAGGGTTAGATAAAGATTTTGGTAGTTACCAGTTTATAATATTGTCGACATCAAGTAGACTAATCCGCTTTAACCCATATACGAAAAATGGATGACGGGTATTTAAGTGATGAGCATTTTCAAAAGAAAATATTGTGCTGTTATTATGTTATTTAGTGTTGTGATATTATTTGCTGCGGCATTATCTGGTTGTGGTAGGCAGAGTGAAACTCAACCTCAAGATCTAACGAAAGCGGATATATGTAGTTTATGCGGTATGGTGATACTTAACTATTCAGGACCGCATGTGCAAATTGTTTGGAAAGATGGTAAGCACACCTTCTATTGTGATTTATTTGAAGCAATGTCTATTATCTTGAACAAACCAGATAGAGAGCGTATGGCAGCTATTTATGTACAAAACTTTGATGATAAAGCGTGGGCTAGTTACGATGATGAGTGGATGCTTGTAAAAGACCTTTATTTTGTCATTGATAGTAAACAGCGCAGTGCGATGGGTATCAGTTATGTTCCATTTAAATCACTTAATAACTGAAGTTACGCACTTTTGATGTTTGAATTTAAGAAATACGACCACAGATTATGAGTGAAATAAATAAAA
>NZ_JBQAJM010000025.1:0-32214 GCF_052030685.1 Cysteiniphilum sp. 19S12-1 | reverse complement strand
GGTTTGAGGGGCGTTAAATTGCAAAAAAAGTTTGATTTGAATACTTAATAATCAAAAATTTACCAACTTGGGTATAGAAACCATCAGTCAAATCTAGCAAAGCACTGATTACGCCTGTATGGTGATTATTTTCCCTTCTTTTTCTACACTATTAGCATTTATGCTATTCAACTTTTGCTCTAAAAGATCGATATGCTTTAACACTTCTGCTGAGCGTTTATCTCGTAAACGTGGGATATTTAATGCATGCTCATAGGCGATTTTACCTGGATGGTTATCAAAGATAATAACACGATCTGCCATCATCACCGCTTCTTCCACACTATGCGTGACCAATACCATTGATTTCGTTGGGATTTGCTTATTAAGCCATAAGTTTAATATATCCGTACGTAGCGTATTTGCCGTGGTAATATCAAGGGATGAAAACGGTTCATCTAAAAATAAAATCTCCGGCTCAACCATAAGCGCTCGCGCGAAGCCAACACGTTGTTTCATGCCGCCAGATAGCTCGTTTACATACGCTTTTTCAAAACCTTGCAATGAGATTTTTTGAATAAGCTCATGCGCTTTAGGTTCACTTATTTTACGTGAAATACCCAATGCATCACTGCCAAATAGAATATTGTCAACCACATTCAACCATGGCAGTAATGCAAAGTTTTGAAACACCATGCTCATATTATCAAGCGGCTTAGTCACCGGCTTATCTTTATAAAGCACAGAGCCATAGCTTGGATGCAAAAGCCCCGCAACAATGCGTAAAAAGCTTGATTTACCAGCACCCGATTTGCCTAAAATAGCAACGATTTCATTGTCATGTAATTTGAAGTTAATACGATCTAACACTTTAAGTGACTGTTTTTTGTCTTTTTCAAAATAAAGTTCGATATTTTGGCATTCGATAAGTACATTGTTTTTCATTTTCAAATCCTCTTTTCACGCTTCTTCACCAAGATCATCACCCGTTCTGTCATTTGCGTTTTGATGATAAGGTTGGCAAAGAAGCGATGGTCAACCTATGTTATATTTTTAAGTTTTAAATTATGACTATGACCATATTCCTGCCCACTTTGATTGTGTAAGCGTTGGCTGAGCGTAAGTCGAAGCCTTTATGAAGTATGATTTTCCAAAGCTTACCCACTTCGACTGATGCTCAGTGCATCGCTTCGACTTACGCTCAGGGTACGGTGAGCACTTATGGGTGAACATTTAGTCTTAGCCTAAATTTTATATTTTGTTTCTGCAAGCTTATACAAAGGCTTCCAGATAAAGATGACACACAAGGCGACAAGCACACACATTGCACTGACCGCTAATGCTGCCTCAGCCACTTGATTATTACTTGTTGTTTGCGATACAAGCTCACCAATACCACTTATTGAAATTGTTTTACCACCCCAAGTGATCAGCTCAGCAGCAATCGCTGAATTCCACGCACCACCTGCAGCACTGATAATCCCGCAAACGATATAAGGAAAAACAGCAGGAACCGCAAACTTAAACCACCATTTAGAACCCTTTAAGTGGAAGCTACGTGACATCTCAATTAAATCCGATGGCAAGGCTGAAGCCCCAGCAATCACATTAAACAATACATACCAAGAAGTACCGGTCATAATCAATGGAATCGCCCAAATGCTTAAACTACCACCGCCAAAAATCAGTAAAATTGCCACAATCGGGAAGAAAATTGGCTGAGGTATCGCTGCCAGTACCTGTATGATTGGTTGCAACATTTTGGTGCGTTTTGGTGAGATCCCGATCCAAATACCAAGAGGAGTACAAATCACGATACTTAAACCCATGGCAATCGCCACACGATACGTCGTCTCCCACATCAGTGGTAACAGGTAAGTCATATTGCCATTAGGGAAAAACTTCCATTAAGCTAACAATACACAGATACCAAATCGCTGTTGATAAGTGTCGAATGGCTGGCGTGAGTGATAATTGTGGAAACGATAGTTTTCTGGCAATAACTGTTGGCGAATTAATAAAGTAAAAACTCACTGTTTTAATACCTTTAACAATCGCGTTAAAGCACGTTGATTTAGTACACAGATCATGCATCCATGAGCTATGCGCGCCACTGACATTTATCTGTTCATATTTAAACTTCTTTGACCACTTGACTAATGGACGAAACACCAACTGATCAAAAGCAACAATCGTTAAAATAATCGCAATCAATGCATATACGATTGCTAATGCGTTGGCGTGATCAAGTGCAGTACTAATATACGCACCAACACCCGGTAGCATCACATCTTTATCTCCCACCGGAATCGCCTCAGTTGCGACAAGTGCAAACCATGCCGCAGATTGTGACACCATTACATTCCACAAAAGCCCCGGCACTGAATATGGCATTTCAATCTTCCAAAAACGCTGCCATGCATTTAGCTTATAAACATGTGATGCATTAATAACCTCGTCCGGCACAATGCGAATCGTCTGATAAACGATTAATGCCATATTCCATGCTTGCGATGTAAACACACCAAAAATTGCTGCCGCCTCAAGCCCCATCACTGAGCGTGGAAACAAAAACAAAAAGAATGCCGTGGTAAACGTTAAGAAACCCAATAAAGGTACTGATTCCATAAAGTTAATAATCGGCAACAAAATACGTGCAACATGTCTGTTCTTAGCACAGGCATAACCGGCAATCAAGGCAAAAGCAAACGACCAGACCATCCCAATGAGTAAACGCATCACCGTACGTAATGTATAATAAGGCAAGTGACTTGGATCTAGTGATATTGCAGCAACAGATGATTCATTGATAAAGCTTTGATGCATGCCAATCCACGCATAATACATCAGCCCAAGGCTTGTAATAACCAGCATGACAAAAACAATATCATGCAAGAAATAACTTCTTTTTCTGTGGTGATTTTTTAATGTTATTGTATTCATAAATTACATCTCAATATATTGATAAAATAGTTCATAGTCACCCTTAGCCACCTGCGTGGGCTGAGCGTAAGTCGAAGCCCTTATAACTTGACATTATGAATTTTTATTCCTAGCACACCCTTCGACTTCGCTCAGGGTACGGCGGATAGTTGAAGCAAATACTCAACCATACTTACAATGTACATTTCTTTTGTTTTTAATATTTCAAAAATAAAATTAAGACAGCTCTGAAAAGACCAAAAAGGCATAAACAAAGCTATTTTTATTGCTAAATATTTCAATAATAACTCAGCAACAACCAACATAAATATACTACACAACCTATATGAAGCATATTATGCTGATTCTTTGAGTTACTTTGGTTACTGCACCATTGGAGTTACAACTATTTGATGAATACTTTCTATTTGGCATTTATCATAACTAACGAAAAATAAACTGGGTTACAATTACCCCTCACCCGTACAGCTTACGCTATACGACCTCTCCCACAAGGGGCGAGGTAAAAGATGGCATAGCTCATTTTGCGATAGATGTCAGAAACTATAAACGCAGTCAATCAAATATAAAAGTATTAATGAAACAGCTATAGATTAGCTCCAACTGCAAAAGATCAACAACTGGGTGGTTGAAGTGAGTGAAAAGTTATCATGTTTAGCTCCTTAATGTCATGTTGGGGAGGGTCACATGTGCCCACATATCACGGGCACTATTTGGTTCTGTTGCGCATTATTTACTTAAGTAGGATAAAGGTCAAGTATTTTTTTAATTTTTATAATATTTACCTAAAAACAATACATTTTTAGTTGCAAATTACGCCCTATAACTCGTACGCCACATTGGTGAGGTTTTATCTGTTAATGCAGCCACTTGAGTCTTAGGCAAGGTGTTAAAAAACGTCAAGCCAGTACGCTGTTCGACATCTTTGATCGATACACGATATTTCGAGACATCTTTTTTATCAACGCGAGCATTCGGCATAATAAAGGCAATTGCCTTATCTTGTTTTGGCGCATAGACTACTTTGAAGAAATACTCTGGCACCCAGATTTTATTCTTGCCAATTGTTTTATGTGTTTTACTGTTTTTAAATACAGGCCCCGTGTAAACATAGACTTCTTTGTACATCTGTGCCCAAAAGCGCACATCAGACTCAAGCTTTGCCCAACCCTGACGATTAAGCCCACCTTTTTGTGGCGACATATTTGATAGATAAAACGACTGCTTAGCACTTGTTTTATTAAAATCCATCGCCGCATAAGGGGCTAAATGCCCACGATCATAACCACTTCTTTTATAGTCTGATAATTCCGCACGATATTTTGCCGGCACTTCCGGATCAGGTTGAAATTCATCATGACGCTTGAGTTTACTTGACACTGATTGTGCGGTTAAACGATAAGCAACCCAGCTTGGCTGCTTGGTTTCGTAATTATAAGCAGAAATATAACCCTCACGACAAAGATATAAACTCACCTTACCACCGGGGTTGCCATATTTCAGAAAGTCATTGCAGTAATTTGCGGCTAGTGGGATTGCTTTAACAGCACTTCCACTTGCCGCTGGCATATGAGCACTTGCGGCAAATGAACTCGAAAATGATGAAGCAGCCAATAAAATCGCTGCAGTATATTTAATAAACTTGTTTAACATGTTTTATCTTTATTATATGCGGGAGCATAAGCGTAACGTGAAATGAAGCGGAGGTTAAGTTTTTTTGAAAAAATACCATTAAATAAGCCCATGACATAATTGTTATAATAAAATCTGCATTAGTTGTATTAATCTAAATACAATATGATCGCCATTTGTTGATACAACGATTGTGTTGGTATTTTTAAAAACTGACTAAATAACTTTCAGCTGATTTACCTAGCAATCGCGAATGCACCTGACTCTTTTGACTAAATGGTTTATTTTATCAATAATAGCTAAAATATATTAAAGTGTATTTATTTTTATCAATGTATATATTTTTTAACAAAATAAACTACCTCTGGCGCCTTATTGCCACGGGATTTTGTTTTTTATTATTCTCTTTAGGGGGATTACTGTTAGGGTATATTATTATTCCTATGGTATTAATCATTGCCAAAATAATTCGTTTAAAGCAGCAGAAAAAATATATTGCGCAATATTGTATTTATTTAACGTTTCGTTTTTTTACCGCAACGATGTCTGGCTTAGGTCTTATTCGCTTTGACTTTATTGGCTTTGAAAAATTAAAAAAAGACAAAGGCACATTAATCATTGCCAACCATCCAACCTTAATTGATTATGTATCAATCGTCTCTAAACTGCCCTTTTGCGACAATATTGTCAAAGCGCAATTGTGGCACAACCGTTTTATACGACGCGTTATATCCACTGCAGGTTACATTCCCAATATCGATCCTGAGCAAACATTTAGTGATATCAAAGCAACATTACACGCAGGGAATAACTTATTGATGTTTCCTGAAGGTACTCGTTCTATTCCCAATATGCCAATCCAATTAAAAAGAGGGGCTGCACAAATTGCCATTCGTGCAAATGCGCCTATTCGTATTATTCATTTAAGCTGCACGCCCAGTACACTGGCAAAAAATGATAAATGGTATAAAATACCCACGACAAAACCTATCTTTACGTTAACGGTTAAGGATCTTATTGATACTCAAACGATTTTAAATGAGTGCAATCAACTTCCTTCGGTTGCCGCAAGACGGTTGACAAAGATATTACAACAACAATTACAAGGTCATATTGATTAATGAATAACACCCTACTTGAACTGGAATTAAAAGAACTGATTATTGATGTGCTTAATCTAGAAGATATTACTACTGAAGATATTGCCAGTGATATGCAATTATTTGGTGACGAGCTTGGCTTAGACTCCATCGATGCATTGGAGCTTGGCGTTGCTTTAAAGAAAAAATATAACATTGAGCTCAATGAAGACACTGATGATGTAAAAAAGCACTTTGAATCAGTTAAAACATTAGCGCAATTTATTGCGACACAAAATAATAAGGGATAAAAAATGAGTACATCAAAAGCACAAATTCTCCAAGAACTTCAGGGAATATTTGCTGAGTTATTTGAGCTTAATCCACAAGATGTGACACTTGAAGCGCGCTTATATGAAGATCTTGATTTAGATAGTATTGATGCGGTAGATCTTATTGTTTATCTGCAAAGTAAAACTGATAAACAGTTTAAACCTGATGAATTTAAATCAGTGAAAACTGTTAATGATATCGTCACAATCATTGACCAAGAAATTAATAAGCAATAATGTCCTTACGTAGCTTAACTACTCTTATCATCGCTATTGCTATCTTACTCTATCCCTTTGTCATTTTTTTTGGCATACAGTTTTTATCCGTACAAGGGTTAAGTTTAATTATTCTTTGCCTTTTTGGATTACGAGCGATTTTTAGCCACAACAACGATCATAATATCATGCCTAAATATGCGCTATTTACCCTCTCAGGTATTGGTATTACGATCAGTTTATTAGCAATGCTGTCACTCAATATCGTCTTTATTAAACTTTACCCTGTTGCCATGAATCTTGCTTTTTTGAGTATTTTTTTTGCTTCATTATTTGCAAAAGAGAATATTATTTATCAATTCGCCAAAAAAACATCCCGTAAACCGCTACCGCATTTTGTCAGTGCATACACACGCAAAGTGACGATTGCATGGTGTGTTTTTTTTATGTTAAACGCTTTAGTTTCTTGCTATAGCGCTTTGTTTAGTTCATTGCATGTTTGGACAATCTATAATGGATTGGTTTCTTATATTTTGATTGGTGCGTTTTTTGTTTGTGAATTTATTGTGCGCATTTTTGTTAAGAGAAAAAATAGCAAATGAAAGATTACTTAAATGTTTTATTTCAAAAATCAAATGATGACAAAATCATTTTTTGCCATGGCAAAAAAAATAACTTACCAATACATCTTGGCAAAATTAAACAAATTATATTTCCACTAGCGCATTTTTTAAGCCTACAGAAAGAAACTTCAATTATTCTTTATTGTAACAATATCTATCATTTCTATATTGGCTTTTTTAGTGCCTTGATTACTAACAAGTCGATTATATTACCACCTAATAATAGGTGTGGTGTTTTTGAGGATATTACCAATAATGAAGATATTGCGACACTTCATTTTGATGAACAGCGACAATGCTTTTGTTTTAATAAAAAAACCATTGAACTTAATCGTAATGATAACTTAATGTATCAAATAAATGATAGTCTGTTCACTGCGGATATTATATTTTTCACTTCCGGTTCTACAGGAAAACCTAAAAAAATCACGAAGAAATTTAAGCACTTAGTCAATGAGGTTAATATCTTAAATAATTTTTTTAATCTTGATAAAGAACAGATGGTGATTAGCAGTGTCCATCATCAGCATCTCTATGGTTTTGTTTTTTACTTTCTCTGGCCATCCTTAACAGGACGCCCTATTTATAGTCAGCGCATTGAATTAAGTGAGGAGTTAGCGCAATTAACTACCAGAAATCACCAATTTATTTTTATCTCAAGTCCTGCGCTATTATCGCGTTTAACTTTTGAAAAAGATATTTCTAAAATTACCTGTTTCAGTGCTGGTAGTCTTCTTAAAACAGAAATAGCGCAACAACTAAAAGCTCATCTTCATATGAATGTCACTGAAATTTTAGGCAGTAGTGAAACGGGTATTATTGCTTGGCGCCAACAACTTAATGATCCACTTTGGCAATGCTTTGATGATGTGCAAATTACACAAAGTAACGATCAGACATTGCGTGTTTATGCGGACTCTTTTATCGAACCATTTATCGATACGGATGATGTGATTGAATTGATTAAACCTAATCAATTTATTCTACAAGGTCGTAAAGGACGTATCGTCAAACTTGAAGATAAACGTCTGTCATTAAATGAACTTGAAGATCGCCTAAAGAAACACGCTTGGATTAATGATTGTTATGCATTGAAACTTGAAAAATCGCGCGAATATATTGGTGTTTTTATCGTATTATCTACATTAGGTAAAGAGCAAAAAGATCATCTAACTGCCTTTGAGTTTAATAACACTTTACGCCACTTTTTAAGCCATTGGTTTGAGAAAATACTATTGCCAAAATCCTTTCGTTATGGTGATGAAATCCCTGTTAATGCACAAAGTAAAATTGATCGTGAGGCAATCTTGCAGTTATTTACATATTAAAACTTCAGTTTACAAGTTTAGATCAACCTATTATTATTTGCTGAAAATTATACAACACCATTTTCTAGCATGTCTAAAATCAACTATCAATATCATCACATAGGTATTCCAACGACAGAGAAACACACTGATGAACGTTATAGCTCATCATTTAAAATGTATACAACCAAGGGACACAATCCCTTTCGTATTCAATACCATCGATTTGAAGAAGGATGTCCTTTGCACCCGCTCATTCAGACCAAAACTCATGTCGCTTTTAAAGTGGATAGTCTAGCTGAAGCCATTAAAGACCAAAAAGTTATCATGCCAGTATATGAACCTTTTGCAGGATTTAAAGTTGCTATGATCGAAGTCGAAGGTGCGCCTATTGAGTTAATTGAAACAACATTAAGCGAGCAGGAAATCTGGAATGATGAACATAAAAATTCGGTTATTTATCCTGAATAATATTACACAAAACTAATATCAAGACTTAAGCCAAGTACTGCAGCAGCACGCTGCAAGGTATTAATGGTTAAATTTTTACGCTCACCTTTCTCAATACGCCAATAATTTTGGTAAGGTACACCAAGCGCTTTAGCAACTTGTGGTGCACTCATACCTTTTGCTTGCCGTGCTTGCTTTAGCATAATTGGAATTGCGTACTCTATTGATGGCGCAATCATATAAATATCTTTGCCTTTTACTTGTTTTGGCAATTCAATTTTATCTTGCTCTATGGCATAACCCACAAGTAAGTCTATTACTTCATGTGCATTCTCAAAGGCTTCCTCAAGCGTATCAGCCTGACTAAAACCTCCTTGATAATTAATAGATTCAATGAGGTAATATTCTCCATCATCGCTATGTTTAGTAATTTTAAATGGATATTTTAACATTTCTTTACCACCTTAAAATTTTAATTTAGTTTGCTTTTCTATTGATTTAAGCAGACCGATTTTCATGTCTTTATTACCATGCACTGGGATGGTTATTGTTACTCTTGATTTAATCAAAATATGGTGAGAACCTTTAACTCTATGTAATTCCCATCCATTTTTTAATAGTGTTTTTAAAACATCTTTTCCAGAAACAGGCATTGTTATCATCAAATTACTATGGTTGCCTAAGAATAACATAAAAATGTTACAAATCAAGATCTCATAGTTTAAGTTTCTTTTATATCCCTATCATTAATCATGCTGAAAACCTTATATTTCCAAGGTTTTTATTATATTGAGAAAAAATTTTCACTTTTTTTATAAAAATACTAACACTTTTAAAATCCTTTACTATACTAGGGAAGTGTTAGGTGGGTCGTCATCCTCCCTCCCCTCCTTAGATAACCTTTATGTCGTCAAGCACATAGAGTGACTCACCTACACAACGATCACCTTTACTTACTTCTTCTACTGATTCTATAATCGCTCTAACATTGCTTTCAATAACTGATAAAACTCGCTAACTGTGTCTATTTTGACTTTTTCATCAGGCGAATGCGCACCTTCTATCGTTGGTCCTATTGAAACCATATCCATGTGAGGGTATTTATCAACGATAGCACCACACTCTAAACCGGCATGAATCGCTTTGATATTCGCTTCTTTAGAATAGAGTGCAAAATAGCTCTCTTTGGCAATTTTAAGCACATTAGAGCTCATATCTGGCTTCCAACCAGGGGATAGTTGGGATTTGTCAAAAATCGCATTATTTTGAGTTGCTATACGCTTGATGGATTGCATAAAATTATTGATCGCTAAATTATTATCACTGCGCGTGTAAACGGTAATAACAATATCATTATCTTTTAATTTAATTGAAGATAAATTATTTGAGCTCTCCACCAGATTTGGCATCGCCGGACTCATCGCTAAGACACCTGAATGTATACTTGTTAATACATTTAACAAACGATGCTTTAAATCATTATTGAATGCCGTTTTTGCCGTTGTTACTTCGTTGATTGTTAATGTAAAATTAGGCTCATTTTTTTGATAAATTGCATACCAGTTATCATAGTAATTGCTTAAAGCTTCTTTTATTTGCGGTATATCTTCAACTTGAGAAGAAATAATAGCCTTAGCCTCGCGTGGAATAGCATTTGGTAGATTACCTGCTTTGATTTCGTTAATGTTATATGAATAATTTTGATCGAGATCATCAAGCATCATACTCATAAATTTGGCAGCATTAATACGTGGTTTATCAATATCTAAACCTGAGTGCCCACCTTTAAGACCATTGATAATGATTTCAATACTTTGAAGTGAAGATGGTTGCTCAATGGTTTCATTTTTAAATCTCATTGTCGCAGACTGTGATCCGGCACAACCGACATAAATATCTCCCCAGCTTTCTGTATCTAGATTGATCATCGTATTGGCCGTTAATAAGTCTTTACTTAAATTATTAGCACCAATTAACCCTCTTTCTTCTGAAGCGGTAATTAATATCTCAAGCGCTGGACGCTTGATCTCTTTATCTGTCGCTGCTGCCATTGCTGCGGCAATGCCTATACCGTTATCAGCACCTAATGTTGTCCCTTTAGCTTTAAGCCAACCATCAATAATCTCGAGCTTTAAACCATCCTTTAGGAAATCAAATATTACGTCTTCATTTTTTTCGCAAACCATATCTTTATGTGCTTGTAAAACAACTGATTTGTGTGATTCATAGCCTTTTGTGGCCGGTACATAAATCACGATATTATCTGCCTGATCAATCTTCGTTTTAAAGCTATTTTTTTCAGCCCATGCCAATAAATAGGCTTTGATTTTTTCCTCATGGAATGTCGGTCTTGGAATTTGAGTTATTTCGATGAAATATTGCCATATAGATTCATTTTTTAATGTTTCTATATTTAATTCGTTAACCATATCAACTGCTGCAGTCATCGTATTCCCCTGTATTTTATTTACAATAATAACTACCGCAGTCTATCAGATGAATAAGTATAAAAAAAGCAGCACAAACAACCTTTATTAGCAGTTATAGTCTATGCTAAGGACTTAATAGAGAGAATAATAAGAGGATGTAATTATGAAAAAAACAACATTGTTTCGACTATCTATATCAGGACTTTTAGCTCTTAGCTTAACTTGTTTAGTAACCAGTTGCTCTAAAAATACAGAAAATAAAATAACAGCCAAGCCTGATTTTCAAGCAATTACCAATGTTAATGATCGTAAACAGGCATTTATTGACTATATGTTGCCATTTATTCATCAAGTGCAAAAAGATATATTAAATCAAAGACAGTCATTAGAAAGTATGGTTGCAATACTTAGTCAAAATAAAAAGCTTTCTAAGCGTCAGCAAAATCACTTATCTAAATTATGTGAACAATATAAAGTTAACTTTGATGAAAATTCACTAAATCAAACGCTTAAAGATTTACTCATAAAAGTTAATACTATCCCAACAAGCATGGTTCTTGCACAAGCAGCGCTTGAAACTGGCTGGGGAACCTCACGCTTTGCTGTTGATGGTAATAACTATTTTGGTCAGCATTGCTTTACCAAAGGTTGTGGTATTGTTCCTAAACAACGTAGAACGGGTGCAATTAATGAAGTTCAAGTTTTCCCATCTCCTAAAGATAGTGTGCAATCTTATTTTAACTTACTGAATACAGGTACTAATTTTCAAGCGTTTCGTGTATTACGTTCACAGTTAACCAAAGAGGATAAGCCAATAACAGGTAAAGATCTCATTAAAACCTTAGTGCATTATTCTGAGCTTGAAGATGGTGAATATGAAAAACGTATTATTTCAACCATGGACTACAATAACTTATATCAATATAACTGATTTACAAGCGCTATAGTACTGGTTTAGCTTACATCTCGGCACACACATCATCTATTACCGCTGCTTCCTTCCGGATCTGACGGGGTTCATAAACTAGTGTCGCAAGAGAACCAAACCAGTGGTTGCCATTATTCATATTTTCATAAGTCTTTTCAATCATTATTTTGAAATAATTCACAGATCACCTTTTTAATCGTTTTAACTTTGATAAAACATTCACAGTTTGTAAAGTGAGATTATTATATCTGTTTATAAATAATTTTATTAAGTTCTTCTCTTTTTTATTTTTATCCACTTTCCTTTTTATTTTTCCCTTTCCTTTTTCCCTTTCCTTTTTTTAAATAAAGAATTTATTTTTTATTTGTTTTTTCTGTTATTGGTTTGTGGATATTTGTGGATAAACTATCTGAAAGCCTTTTAAAACATTGATTTCCCTTGTGTATACTTTTGTGGATAATGGTGTGCATTTTCTGTTTATCGGTTGTGGACTTTTAATTCTTTTCTCTTGTGTGAAAATTTTCCACAAAAAAATCCAAAGGGATATGAACATCCTTATGCACATACTTATTCACAATGGAATTAACAACAAATTCACACCATTATCCACAAAGTTATCCACAGACTTTTATCTCAAGCATTGCATGCTGTGAAAGCTTTGATATAATCCGAAGCTAATTTAAAAATATAAACTTTTTCTAGTCTATTTAAAGCCTTTAATAAATGCTAGAAACCCTTGATATATATAGGATGCATTGTAAATATGAATGTTTGGTCAGAATGTTTGGATTATTTAAAAGACAACTTGTCTGAACAAGAGTATAGAATATGGATAACACCGTTAAAAACAAATGATCAAGGTAGTTTATTCACAATTTATGCACCGAATAATTATTTTCTTGGTTGGGTTAAGACCAAATATCAACAGGTTCTTGTGGATACCTTGAAAAAGTACAAACAAAATAATCATTTAATCGTTGAGTTTTCAGTAAAAAAGGGCAACAACACTCAAAATGTGGAAACACAAACCACAGCAATGCAAACTCAAACAGTTAAAAGTAGTGTTGGTCCACAGACTGATCTTTTCAACCAAAACGTGGCTATTACGCCAGTCGTTGTAGATACTTTAATTGAGCATAATGATTTAGCGGATGAAAAAAATGAATTTGAAGTGGATAAAAATTCAGGTATTTCCAGTGAGCTTTATGGTTTTGATGAAGCATTATCCGTTCCTAAAGATCAAAAGCGTGTTGATTTTGGTTCACCATTAAAAAAAGAATATAATTTTGATAACTTTGTTGTTGGTAAAGCAAATGAAGTAGCTCGCGCTGCGGCTATGCAGGTTTCTATCAATCCAGGATTGGCGTATAACCCATTGTTTATCTATGGCGGTAGTGGGTTAGGTAAAACACATTTAATGCATGCTATTGGTAACTATGTATTACATAATAACCCAACAGCAAAAGTGTTATATGTAACATCTGAACGCTTTGTCAAAGATTATGTTGATGCGGTACGTTTACACTCAGGCGATGAATTTCAAAACTTTTATCGCTCTGTTGATGTATTATTAGTTGATGATATCCAGTTTATTGCCGGTAAAGCAGGCTCTCAAGAGGAGTTTTTCCATACATTTAATACCTTGCTTGAAAATGGTAAACAAGTTGTCTTATCTTGTGATAAGTATCCCAAGGAAATCCCTAAACTTGAAGAGCGTTTAGTTTCGCGCTTTGGTTATGGCTTGACCGTAACAATTGATATTCCTGATCTTGAAACACGCAGTGCAATTTTATTGCATAAATCGAGCCAATTTGGTCGACCAATTGATCAAAATGTAGCGCTTTTTATGGCAAAACATATTCGCTCTAATGTGCGAGAACTGGAAGGTGCGCTAAGGCGCGTGCTTAACTATGCTCAGTTTAATAAAAAAGCAATTGATGAGAAGCTTGCTTATGAATGCTTAAAAGATATTATTTCAATACAGGATAAAATTGTCAAAGTAGACAATATTCAACGTGTTGTTGCTGATTATTATAATATTAAAATAACAGACTTACTATCAAAGCAAAAAAGTCGTGATGTCGCGCGTCCAAGGCAGATGGCAATGGCGTTAGCTAAAGAGTTTACCAACCATAGTTTACCGGAAATTGGTGGCTTTTTTGGTGGTAGAGATCATACCACAGTCTTACATGCAGTAAGGACTATAAAGAAACTGATTGTCAATAATGTTGATATACAGGATGATTATCAAAACTTATCGCGCAAATTAGCGCATTAATTCCCAGGGGAGATATGATGTTACAATTTACACTTTCTCGCGATTCATTGTTAAAGCCATTACAAGGTTTAGTATCAATTGCTGATAAAAAGCATACGATACCAGTGCTAAGCTCCGTATTATTTATTATTGAAGAGGGTAAGCTACGCCTAAAGGCCTCTGATTTAGAGACTGAAATTGTCAGTTATGTTGAGCTTGAAGAAGCATCTGATGATGGTAGTATCGCTATTCCTGCCAAAAAGCTTCATGATATTATACGTAATCTACCAGAGGGTGCATCTGTCAAAATAACAGAAGAAGCAAATGATCGTGTATTAATTGCGTGTAATCGCAGTAAGTTTACTATGTCAATCTTGAAAGCTTCATCTTTTCCTGTGATGAATGAAGATACCGGTAGAGCGATGTTTAAGTTATCATATGCTCAGCTTAATTCGGCAATCAAGCGTGTAAAATTTGCCATGGCAAATAATGATGTACGCTATTTCTTAAATGGTATGTTATGGGAAGTCAACAATGATCGGTTTAGAACTGTATCGACTGACGGTCATCGTATGGCAAGTTCTGAAGTATTAATAGAAGATACCTTCCTAGATGCTGTTCAGATTATTGTGCCAAGCAAAGCAATTAAAGAATTAGAACGCACGTTATCAGCGCCTGAAGATGCTGAAATTGAAGTGCAAATTGGTAAGAATTATTTCAGAATAATTCTGCCTGATTTTCAGTTTACATCAAAACTTATTGAAGGGCGTTTTCCTGATTACACAAGAGTGATTCCGCCGAATAATACCAAGTTATTAGTGGCAAATCGAGTTGAATTAAAACAAGCATTATTACGTACAGCGATCTTATCGAATGAAACATATCGCGGCGTACGCTTAGAGCTTCAGGATAATGCTTTGCTTTTATCAGCAAATAATCCAGAGCATGAAGAAGCGCAAGATCAAATGGAAGTAAAATATAGCGATCAACCGATGGAAATTGGTTTTAACGTAAATTACCTTTTGAATATCGTTGATGTGTTGGATTCAGAGCATATTGACTTTTATTTTGATAGCCCGCAAATGAGCTTACTCATTAAGGACAATGATAGCCGTAGCACGTATGTGGTGAGCCCGATTAAGCTTTAAAAGAGCTAATGACGGGCTTAGAAATCTGTGCATAAATCCATTTGCTATTTTTGATTATTAAATTTATATTACCTCTTGTTGAAAATCTACAGTAAAACATGATCTATTTATCTATAGGTAAATGCATGTGATATTGTTAAAAATATATTCAGTATAAAGTTTTATAATCTTATATAACTTTAGATATATAAAATATGTGGGATAGGAGAAATATAATGATCAAAGTAATTTCAGTGGAAAAGTTAGCTGAGCTTATTCATAAACATGGTCTAAGACAGTATTTAGTTGACTTAATGACAACCTTGAAGAGTGATTTTCTGCGTTGGCAAGAATTTGATAAGATTCCACGTCCAGCATTTCATGTGCCCGATGGTGTAATTGAATTAATGCCAACGGCAGATAAAGAGTTATTTGCCTATAAATATGTCAATGGACATCCAAAGAATCCATTGCAGAATAAGCAAACGATTGTAGCGACAGGGCAGTTATCAAAAGTCTCTGATGGTCATCCATTGTTAATTTCAGAAATGACGGTGTTAACAGGTTTACGCACAGCGGCTACTTCAGCGTTGGCGACAGACTATTTAGCACGAAAAGATGCCAACACTTTGGCGTTAATCGGTACAGGTGCGCAAAGTGACTTCCAAGCATTAGCAGCAGCCATTGTGCGTGATATTAAAACGATTCGTTACCATGATATTGATCCACAGGCAATGCGTCGTTTTGAGAAAAACATGCAAGCTTATGATTTTGAACTCATTCCTTGTGCTAACAATGAAGAAGCGGTCAAGGGTGCTGATATTATTACAGTGTGTACTGCCTGCAAAGCACATGCTGTTGTGATTGAAAATAGTTGGATCAAAGAGGGTGTGCATATCAATGGTTTAGGAGGTGATTGCCCGGGCAAAACAGAGTTAGATCAAGCCATTTTGCCACGCGCTAAAGTGGTGGTTGAGTTCTTTGAGCAGTCGTTTATTGAAGGTGAGATTCAACATTTCACTGAAGAAGAAGCAAAGAAAGTTGTTTATGCTGAATTATGGCAACTTATCTCAAGTGAGAAAAAAGGGCGCACTAGCCAAGATGAGATTACTGTATTTGATTCAGTTGGTTTTGCTTTAGAAGACTTCTCAGCACTGAAGCTGACATATCAATTGGCTGAGAAATATAATATCGGCGTGCCCATGAATATGATTCCGGCATTAAAAGATCCTAAGGATTTGTTCTCCGTATTAAATAACAACACAGATAATAGCGCACTACAAATTAAAGAGGTGCATGCGAATGTCTAATTATCGCTTTTTAGGGGCTAGTGTTGGCAATTGCGCTGGTATTATTGGCTGTGAGCAGGCGCCTGATCACGTGAAGCGTAAGTTGAAATTAGAGTTGTTATGGCAAAAAACAGTTTATTTTGAGGGAGAGGAAAGACGTCTTTCAGCACTTAATGCATTAAATACATTTTCAACCGAACTTGCTCATGCAACAAAAAATATCGTTGAGCAGGGTGATAAGTTTATTACCATTGGCGGTGACCATAGTTGTGCGGTGGGCACGTGGTCAGGTGTTTATGCTGCGATGGGTGAGTTTGGACTTGTTTGGATAGATGCGCATATGGATGCACATACTACGGAGAGTTCTCATAGTGGTAATTTACATGGCATGCCAGTGGCAGCACTAATGGGTTATGGTAATGATAAAATGACAAAGATATTATCAGACAATCCTAAACTTAAACCTGAAAATATTGTTTTAATAGGTATTCGTTCATTTGAGGAACCAGAGCAAGCAATTTTGAAAAGCTTAGGCGTTAAAGTGTTTATGATGGAAGATGTTCATGCATTTGGCTTTAAGCATTGTTTTGACTCAGCAATAGATCACTTCAAATCAAAAGATATTCCTTTTGGCATTAGTTTTGATTTAGATGGTTTGGACCCTCAGTATATTGAAGCATTAGGTACGCCGGTAGAGGATGGGATTTTGCTACCCGAGGTATTATCAAGCTTTCAAGAAATGCCTAAAGAGCAATTGCTAGGCATTGAAGTTACTGAATATAACCCAACCTTAGATCATAATGATAAAGGGGTTGATGTCATTGCAAATATTATTACAGCTATCACGGAGAATGATGGTTTTTTGTCAGAAGATAACGGTGAAGCTACATCGTTATCAGTTTGAGTATGTCATTGATCTTAACTTTTAATATTATTGTCTGAAGATCATTTAAACAATGCGATAGACTTGCTAATAAAACACTTCTTTGTTATCTCTGAAAATGCTTCAATAGGCTATTGATATCTAAGATAACAAAGGATGGCATAGATGCCTGTTGAGCAACCAATAGATCAATATTATGTGATAGGTAACCCTGTCAAACATAGTTTATCTCCTAAGATACATACGGAGTTTGCCGCTCAAACGGGGCAGAAGATGTGCTATGAAGCTTTGGAGATTTGTCCTGATAATCTAGAACAAACGCTTAATATATTGCGCCTTGATCATACAGTGAAAGGCTTGAGTGTTACCTTGCCATTTAAAGAAGAATTATACCGCTATTGCGATAAACTAGATGATCTAGCGCAAGAAGCTGAAGCAGTGAGTAATGTCATTATTAATGATAAGCGCGAGTTTATTGGGTTAAACCTTGATGGTGTCGGACTTGTGAATGATATTAAGAATAATTTAAATATCAGTCTGCAAAATAAGCGAATTTTAATCTTAGGTGCTGGTGGCGCAGCTAAGGGCATTCTAGGTGCTATAGTGCGTGAAACCCCAGAAAGTATCACGATTGCTAATCGCACCAAAGAAAAAGCGCAGAACCTAGCAGAGCGCTCAACAAATAGTGCGGTTAAGCTGAGTGCTTGTGCTTTAGATGAAATTACCGATGCATTTGATATTGTTATCAATGCAACTTCAGCGAGCGTTGCTAAGGAAAACTTACCGCTAAAGCTTGATAACTTCACAAGTGGTGCATTGGCATACGACTTGATGTATGCACCAAATGGCACGGTTTTTACCACTTGGTGTCAGTCAAATAATATTCAGGCAACAGATGGCAAGGGAATGTTGTTAGAACTAAGCAAGATTGCTTTTCAACACTGGCGCGGGTTAATTAGGGTGCTAAATGACACATCTAAATTTCAGAGTATATGTGGTAAGCTTGGATTAGGAAGTTAGAACTTTACTAAGTGGAATTTTAATTCTGCCTTGGCAAGTGTTGTTACAGCGGTTATGGAATGATGAATTATAGAAAAGTAGAGGGTGATTAAAAAATGAAAAAAACAATCGCAATTTTAGCAGGGGACGGTATTGGTTCTGAAGTGATGGCGTGTGCCATTGATGTATTAAATGCAGTGGCTAAAAAATACCACCACGAATTTACGTATAAAGAAGCTTTAATTGGTGGTGCTGCCTTTGATGTTTATGCTGAGCATTGCCCTAAACAGAGCATTGATATTTGCAAATCTGCAGATGCCATTTTATTTGGCTCAGTGGGTGGTCCTGTTGATGCGCAAAATGATCCTAAATGGCAGGGTTGTGAGGCCAAAAGTATATTAGCTTTGCGCAAAACTTTTGATTTTGGGGTGAATATTCGCCCGATTAAAATGTTTCCGGCATTAAAAGATAATAGCCCTATTAAGAATGAGCGCATTGCCAATGGTGCGGATATTGAGATCTTTCGTGAATTGTCAGGAGATATTTATTTTGGTGAGCATAAGCGCTTTGTCAATAAAGAGGGTTTACGCTGTGCCACCGATGTTGCAGAGTATGATGAGCAAACAATTCGACATATTGTCAGAGCTGCTTTTAAACGTGCTGGCGAAAGACGCAAAATCCTGACCTCCATCGATAAAGCTAATGTCTTAGATACGTCAAGACTTTGGCGCGATATTGCTAATGAAGAGGCGAGAAATTTTCCAGATGTCACATTAAAGCATATGTATGTTGATAATGCAGCAATGCAGCTGGTGTTAAACCCTGCGCAATTTGATGTGATTGTAACGGGTAATTTATTTGGTGATATCTTATCAGATCTGGCTTCTGTGTTACCCGGCTCGTTAGGGCTTGTGCCATCAATTAGCTTAAATAAAGAAGGATTTGGTTTATATGAACCCGCAGGTGGTTCAGCCTTTGATATTATGGGTAAGGATATTGCCAATCCAATCGCACAAATTCTATCAGCAGCACTTATGTTATCTTATTCATTTGCTATGCATAATGAGGCTGCAGCGATTGATCAGGCAATTGATCAAGTCTTAGCGCAAGGCTATAGAACGGCGGATATTGCCAATGGTGCTGCAAGTATAGGCAGCAAAGAAATCACTCAGAAGATTGTCACAGCACTGACAGAATCAGCATTAACCTATTAATCGCGTTGTGAATGCGTGGAATAAAAGAGATATTTAATAAACTGCAATGTAATATCAAGAATAAGTTGCGTCAGCTAGTACCTCTCCCCTTGCGGGATTGCTCGTGCAGCTTAAGCTGCACGGGTGAGGGGAGTAATTAAAGCTCAACTTATTTTTGAATTATTACAATATTCAATTGATCACTTATTGCCTGAGCGATTCTGTCTTTGACGATTGCCTTTAGGATGACGCTTAGCGTTTTGCCCATCGCGATGTTCAACCTTTGGTTTCTTAGGTGTTACTTTCTTGATGGTTTTATAATTATGCGGATTAGATTGCGGTAGGCTGTGTACAGGATCAAAGTCGTCAATAATAACGCGCTCGAGCGCTCTTTTTAAGAGTTTTTCAATGTCAGCTAATTGTGGAAATTCATCGGCACTCACCAAAGAGATTGCTTCACCTGCGGCACCTGCGCGCCCGGTGCGTCCAATACGATGAACGTAATCTTCAGGCACATTGGGTAAATCAAAATTAATCACGCAAGGCAGCTGGCTGATATCCAAGCCGCGAGCAGCAATATCTGTTGCTACTAATACTTGAACTTCATTGTCTTTAAAATCACTTAATGCTTTGGTGCGTGCACCTTGGCTTTTGTTGCCATGAATGGCAGCACTCTTGATATTCGCTTTCTCTAGCTTGCCGACAAGGTGGTTGGCACCGTGTTTAGTGCGTGAAAAAACTAATACTTGTGCCCAGTTATGAGTTTTGATGAGTTTGATGAGTAAGTTGGTTTTTTGCTTTTTATCAACTGGAACTATCCAGTGTTTTACTTTGGGTGCTGCTTGGTTGGGTGGACTTACTGAGATTTCTAAAGGATTATGGACAATAGATTTAGCAAGCTCTTTGATCTCAGGACTAAAGGTTGCTGAGAACATCAAGTTTTGGCGCTTTTTGGGGACAAGGGTTAGAATTTTGCGAATGGCATGAATAAAGCCCATATCAAGAATGCGGTCGGCCTCATCAAGGACGAGAAATTTCAAGCGATCAAAGCGTATGGCATTTTGCTCATATAAATCCAAAAGTCGCCCAGGCGTTGCCACAAGAATGTCAGCGCCTTTACGTAAGCGCATCATTTGTGGATTGATTTTAACGCCGCCAAATACCACACAAGAGCGTAAGTGTAAGTTTGCACTATATGCTTGGATGTTTGTTTCTATTTGCGCTGCAAGTTCACGCGTTGGCGTTAAGATAAGCGCATGTGTTTGATTGGTTACTGCTTTAGGTCCTTGTGCTAACATTTCTAAAATGGGCAAAGTAAAAGCGGCTGTTTTGCCAGTACCGGTTTGTGCTGCAGCAAGTACATCACGCCCACTTAAAACGGCAGGAATGGCCTTTTGTTGGATGGGAGATGGCGATTTATAACCCTGTTCTGTCAGCGCATTTAAAATGGCAGTGCTTAAGCCTAATGAGGAGAATGACATTGATATTTACAAACATTGAATAGATTTGTGCTAAGCATAGACATATTGACAGAGAATGGATAGTTATTTTTTAATTTTCAGAATGCGTTTGATAAAGAATGTCACCACCTCGATCAAAGCTTGTTACCTCACCTTTGAGTTTCCATTGTGGCGTGAGCGAGAAGGTGGCAATACCTTGTTGCTCACCTGTAAACACCCCGACGCCATAGCTTAAATAAAGCCTTGAGGTAACCTGTTTACCAATAAAAACGGCTGTATTGTTTTGCGCTGTTGTTGTGTTGTTTGTCGTATTGGTTGGGTTGTTGCTTAAATTCCCGAGTGAAAACTCAGCAAGAGAGAGCTTATCTTTAAGCTCATCAATGACGCCACTGCCACCTTCGTTAATCGCAATTAAAAGAGCGGCTTGCGATAATGCATCTGATGATGTTTGACTGCTATTGGCATTGCTTAGCACTTGACCAAATAAAATATAAGAAAGAATATCTGTTTGCGACATGCTCGGATCTGAGAACAGTTGAATTTTTGGATTATTTGCCATGCCAGTGATTTCAATGCCTATGGTATCAGGCGCATTTGATTGTGTTAGCTTGACAGAGGTTGGAATGTTATAAAATGTGGTAATTGCTAGCATCGGATTACCAACTGGCGAGTTATTAAATTGGATAGTTGATTTAGGATCTACACTAAAAGTTTTACCGTAAGCGCTAAATACACCATTAACTGGTTGTAGCGTGCCAACCCCAAGCATTGGTTGATTCGGTTGGCTAATGATGTTTAAATTACCTTGAATGTTGGTATCAATGCCAAGACCTGAGATGTGGGCACTTTTACCCATGTCAATATTGAGATTCATGCTAAATGGTGTGTTTTTTTGCGTTTGTATCGCCTGATTACTATTGTTGACATAGATAACATCGTTTTGAATGGTATTTTGTAGACTGCTGCTTTTCATATCAGCAAGATTAACAATTAGCTTATCAATAAAAATATTACCACTTAAACTGCTATTGCCATTGCTCTGATTGAAATTCAAACTAGGACTTACCGTTACTTCCATATCAGGCGTGTTGAGCACTAACAGTTTTTTGCCATTGATATTAATATTGGTATTTGGTGTGGCGCCGTGAAGATCGACAAACCCACTGACGGTTAAGGGTGATTTTTGGATGTTTGCCGTAAGATTAAGCTTGGCATTTAGTGGGTTTCTTACAGCGATCTTTGCATTGATATTATCTAGCGTAGTATTTAAAGGTAGTAGCTCAATTTGTGCATCTTTAAGTGCAATATTACCATCAATGTGTGGGTCAAACAAAGTACCTGTGATTTGCAAATGGCTATCTAAATTCCCTTTATTAATCAATGTCGGGAATTGCGGGATAAAATTACTGACCCAATCAAGACGGGTTGATGTTAGATCAAGCGCGCCATTTAAATTGGCTTTGCTCAAATTATATAAATCAAAGTTATCACTATTGAGATTAAGTGCTAGCGTATTCTGCGGAAAAGAAATATGGTTTTTTAAAACCAACTTTTGATGCTCAAGTGATAAGTTGGTATTGATATTGGTGGTGTAGGATAACTGATGGATTGGCACAATCTGTTGCAATTGTTTGAACCATGAGATGTTGTTGGCAAAGAATAAGCCATGTCCAGAAATACTGAAATTTGCTTTAGGATCACTATTAGGGTTTTGTAAATAGTCTCCCTTAAAGCTTAAAGCAAAGCTATCACCGCCATAAGGCAGATTAGGAATAAACTGCGCAGGCGTTATCTCACCTGCTGTTTGAATCGCAATGGCATTCGCTGCCAGTGAGGCCTTGATGCAAAAATGATTGTCATTTGATGCCAAAAGACAAAGATCACTGATGTTGCTTTTATCAGGACTAACAGATAGATCAACGGCTTTAGTTAAGTGCCAGTTTTGCTTGAAGGTTTTGCTAGCGAAATCTAAAGTATCGATTTTTGCGACAACCTGTGAGAGAGACAATTGTTGTAATTGCATTTTAAGTAGTGTTGAGGTTTTATTAGAATCGGCATTGAGTGTTAGTGCATGATTATCAACAGCCAACATAAGCTTGGAGAGATCAATTTGTTTGTAGATAAAATCCCGGACATCAAGCGTCATTGTGAGTGCTTTTGTGGCCTTGTCATCGATATCAATGTTTCCTTGTGAGTAGATATTACCACTGACATTAAAAGGGTAAGCATTAAGATTATTCACAAAAACTTCCCACTGCGCTTTGATATTCTGTTTGGATTGCGTGAGTTTGATTTGCACGCGATCATCATTGCTTGGATTAATCAACTTAAATTGGTTTAAGTGAAAAGCGCCATCGCTGCTAGATAAATTTGCATGGCAACGTAACTCATCATTGTGGGTGAAAATATCACAAAAACTGGTTTTAAGTCGAAGATCATGGTCAGTGGTATTAAGCTTGCCACCGATATTAAACTTAAGCGACACAGACGGATTTAAAGAGGTGAGGTTAACTGACCAGTCCAGTTGGTCGTTAAATAGCAATGTATTATTAATCACGGCAAGATGATCAAGTTTCAGTTGGTTGACTATTTGCCCTTGGTCAAAGCTTGAAATAAGTGAGTAAGGATAGGGTCTCGTTTTGTAGTGAATAACACCATCGCTCATGATACTAAATTTATCTGCAAAATTACCGATAATTTGAGTCTGTGTGCTGCTAATATCGGCACCACTTTGCTCAGCAGACAGGTTGACTTTTAAGTGCGTTTTAAAAGGCGCATTTAATATAATATAACCACTATTCACTGCCGTGCTGGCTGAATACGCAGGAACATTAGCAGCGACCTTCTTAAGCGCTAGTTTATCATTAACTAAATTAATACCATCTGCACTGACGTTCGTAGCATGGACGATTAATTGCTTATTCATCAGGTACGCGACATCGCTGACCTTGATGTTTTTGGCATAAAGATCAAGCGGCATGCTAAAAGGGCTATTATCTTTATGTGTTTGACTATCACTCTCGTTATCGGGGGATTGTGTATTGACATCAACATAGACTTTATCTAAAGATAAATGCTTAACATCAAGCGTTTGAAGGCTGATCAAAGACCATAATGATAACGACAGTTCAACTTGGCTTAAGCGAATATCCACGATGTCATTTTTAATATCAAGCTCATCAAGTTTAAGCCTATTAATTTGACCTGAAATATTGCCCTTAAGACTAATACCAAGGGGTTGCAAAAAATGGTTGGTGATTTTTTGCGTGATTTGCAAACCTGGCGTGGTGAATAATAAAAAACCAAGTGCCAATGCAAGGGTTAATATTAGGCTTAAGAGTGTGATTGAACACCATTTAATTGTTTTACGTAAGCTTCTCATAGGCTTATCCCAATACTTAAATCAAAGCGCCAGTGTTCATTGTTGTGATTCAGTGTGCGTGTGAAAAATACCATAAAGGGGCCAAGTGGTGTTTTGTAGCTAAGTCCGATACCCGCGGCACGTAAAATATCAACATCACTAAAGTTAGGTTTATTGGCAGCGTTACCTAAGTTGTAATAAAGCATTGAGCTGAAGTTGCCATAAATACGTTGCTCAATGCCGGCAATTCCTGTGGCAAGATAGCGCCCCCCTGTGACATTGCCATTGACCGTCGGACCTTGACTTAAGAAAGGGTAGCCCAAGAGGTTACTCACACCACCGGCATAAAAACGAAAATTGGGGGCGACATTTTGGATATTATCAACGGTAATAAATCCCCAATTGGCACCAAATAATAAGCGATTCCATTGAGGGTTAATGGGTAATGAATAATAAATGCTCATGCTATTGCGAATAAAATCTTGATCCGAAAGTGGCGATTTGATTGAAGCTTGCAATAGTTCATTCCACACCAAGCCTTGACGCCAAAAGCCATTTTGCCAGCTGCCGTCGTAGAGAAGGGTTAAAGCGGGAACGAGATATTTACCATTGGTATTATTAGGGTTAGCAACCGTATCATAATTGGTGAGATATTGCTGTAAGCTAACGGTGGTTTGCCAATGACCATATTTATGGGTACGTGCAATACCAAAATTGGTTTGACGTTCATTGTATGTATCCGTTTCAATATAACTTTGCTCGGCAATAAGACTCCAGTTATCATGCAATGGATCCTTGCCTGGAAAAACGTAGCTACTACTAAACGTGCTGTTAGCAGGTGAGGCGGAGACATTAAATGAGAATTGTTGCCCCGTGTCGGTGGCATGACGAAAAAGCGTACCAAAACTCACTCTGGGACCTGTGAATGTGCCATAGCCCACCCCAAAAGTATAGGTGCGTGCATGTCCTGCGGTTAGGTTTAAATCCACGGGAACCGTTTTATTCACTTTGTCACGTTTGGAAATTTTAGGTAGCAACTGAGCATTGCTAAAATAGCCGCTATCTTGTAGGCGTTTATTGGCTTTGGTGATCTTTTTTTGTGACATGTTATCACCAATGCTGATGTTGATAATATCGTTGATAAAACGCTCAGCATAATCATAACGCTGTTGCTTGATATTAATAGTACCGATTTTGTAACGTTCCCCCGTGTCTACGGTTAGGATAACTTCAGCAGTGTATTTAAGCATATTAATACGAATTTCATGTTCTGTGAGTTTGCTATCTAGGAAACCGGCATTAAAAAAGTTGTCGGTCAGTAACGCTTTAGATTTTTCATAGGCAGTTTGCGTTAAAATATCGCCTTGTTTAAGCGGTAAGTTGTTGAGTGTATTGCGAGCAATTTTAGAGTCTTTACCCGAGCCATTGATATTAACTGTCAATTTGTCAATATGTATTGGCTCATTGAGTTTGACATCAAAGGTAGCAATCCAAAGGTTGTCCTTGATACTAAAATCTGTGGTAATGATTGGTTTGTAGTAACCATAGGGCTCAAGTAAAGTCTTGATTTCATTATCACTTTTTTTAAGTAATAACTGCATTTGGTTGGGGTGAGAAACAGCAAATGTCTTAAAGCGCGATAAGCTGATATTATCAACAATGCTTGATGTGATTTTGTTATCACTAATGCCATTAATGACAATATCGAGAGTTGGGGATTTTGAATCACTTTTATTGTCATCAGCAGCGTACAAGAAGCTAAGGCTAAATATGTAAAATATAAAAAATATACAAAGAATAGTCTTCCTTAACATCTTAATATTACTCTACAAGGTCAAGTTGTTGATAAAGTGTAGTATAGTATAGGCTAACTTGTGGTGTAGATAAATAAACTACGCGATCAGAAAATATTTAACAGTATTAAGTGGCGAAATAGTGTGTAATGAGTATTAATATGACGTTAATAAATAAAGAGCAGTGGATGGCGTATGCGCTATTAGAGGCAAAAAAAGCGCAAGAGCATAATGAAATCCCCGTTGGTGCGATTATTGTCAGAGACAATCAAATCATTGGTCAGGGATTTAATCAGATGATTATGCGTCATGATCCAACCGCACATGCTGAGATGGTTGCACTGCGCAAGGCCGCGCAAACGATGCAAAACTATCGCTTACCTGAATGTGATCTCTATGTCACTTTAGAGCCGTGTATGATGTGCCTAGGGGCGATGGTGCATGCACGTATCAGAACACTTTATTTTGCGACCAAAGAGCCAAAAGCAGGTGTTGCCTGTTCACAAGCACTCTTACATACGCAGCCATTTTTAAATCATCGCTTGAATGTTGAAGGCGGAATATTAGCAGATGAGGCTAGTGATATGCTTAAAGCATTTTTTAATGAGCGACGGTTGCAGAAAAAGCATAATAAATGAGCTGAGTTTTATTGCTCCCCCTCACCCGCGCAGCGTAAGCTGCACGACCTCTCCCGCAAGGGGAGAGGTAAATCGTTAGGCAATTCGCTGTTTCATTATTAATATTAATAACTTAAGGTTAAGCGAGCATAAAAAATAAATTACTGAGTGCGATCATTAATACCGTCAATATGGCAAAGCCGACATTAACAGTATGCGCAAGCTTAATATGTTTTTCACAAAGGTAATAATTCAACACAACAGTGATGAGTGTAATTACCATAAATATCAGCACGCTCAATTGAATTTTATCAATAAGATTAATCGTATTAGATGGTGGCAGGATCGAATCGGTAGAAATCTTGCTTCCAACCACGGCAAAAATAGCGGCAGAATTGAGTGCCAGACGACTTTTGATGTCTTTGATTGGAATAAAGAACATACCCAAAATTAAGATACAAGCAAGATATAACATCCCAAAGATATGAATAAACATGCGAATATTAGTGTGTGTCATCTCGACAGAATAAATCGCTCGGGCATAGGCAGTATTAGTTGGGTTGTTAGGGTTACCAAAATTGGTGTCATAATGATGAATATAACTACGCCAGTGATCAGCCCCTAATCGCCAACCGCTTAAAGGCATCTCACGATCAACGTCAGAGTTAATGTCATCGGTCTTAAATATAATCATGTGCGCATTAAAATCAGCGTCTTCGATAACGATAGATAGTGGTTTTGTGCTAAAGGGGAAGTTCTCAAAATTCCAGCTCTGTGATAAGGTAGCACGAATTTTATATTGCTTCAGTGTCTTATTATCTGCAAGTTTTTGCGTGCCACTATAGAGCACTGAAAATTTTTCAGCATTAATAATGTCAAACTCATTGTTTTCGATACTCAGTTGATCAGGGTAAATAAACCACAACCAAAAAATGGCAGAAACTGTTTTTTTCTGCAAGTTAATATCATAAACATGCGTGATATAAGTACCAATGGTGACTTTAGCTGGTGAATTTTGTGCCTTGTCATGAGTGAAAGCAGTTTGTGCACAAAATAAAAAACTTAAAAGCACTATTAAGAACCTTGCCATATTTGATCCGTCAATTTTCCATATATGACAAAAGTATAGTTTAAAAAATAATATTCGCACCTAATAGAACTTGTTAGCTATGTGCGTAATCCGTTGGCGATTTTAAAAGCAGGTTAGCATCTTTTAATGCAAGTGATATGGGCAGTAAAGTAACACCATCTAAGTTTTGTTTTTCATTTCCTCCGTAGAGTAGGTAACAGCTTGCCATTGGGTAGTCACCTTTAAAGGTTATTAGCCCTTTGAGATCTTTACGACTAATTTTCTTTTTGCGCTTAACCTCAATGGCAATTAACCCATGCTCTCCGTATAAAATAAAATCTACCTCTTGCTGAGTGCGTGTTCGCCAATAATAAAATTGATATCCTAAATTATAATAGTCATTGCAGGCTCTAAACTCTTGCAAACACAGTGTCTCAAGTGCAGCGCCATCAATTTCCTCTGGTGAATCAAGTACGCCAATAGGACGTATTGCTCTATACACACCAACGTCAAAAAAATAAAATTTAGGCGCCATGACAACTTCGCGTTTAGCCCTTTTTGTAAAAACAGGTAATCGAATTGAAATAAGGAGATCTTCTAAAATAGTAAAAAAGTTCTCAACAGTATGCCTTGAACTGCCAATTTCTCTGGCGATTTCGGTGTAGTTGAGTGTTTCACCTTGTGAAAAGCTTGCTGTTTCTAAAAAACGTGCAAATAAGGCAATGTTTCGCGTTAAGCTCTCATGCAATACTTCCTCTTTAAGGTAAGTTGCCACATAGCTTTTTAAGTATTCATCGGGCTGTGATGTCAGTAATGCTGTTGGTAAATGACCGGTATGTAAAGATTTAGCAATATCAAAATCATCAGCCTGTTCAATAGCAGTAACTGGGTGCATATGTTTGATTAGCGCGCGCCCTGCAAGTAGATTAACTCCGCTTCGTTTGAGCTTGCGAGCGCTAGAGCCTGTTAAGATGAATCGTAATTTACGTCCTTCAATGAGGCGGTGCACTTCATCCAGTAACGCGGGAATTTTCTGAATTTCATCAATAATAATCCATTGTTTATAATCCTCTGGAATACTGGCATCCAAGCGGGTGGCATCACCCAGTAGATAGGTGTAAGTATCTTCCTTTAATAGATCAAAATAAAGACTATCTTTGAAGTGGTATCTTAACCAAGATGTCTTGCCAGTGCCTCTTGGACCAAACAAAAAGTAGCTTTGTTGTGAGTCGGGGTCAATATTGAGCAGTCGTTTAAACATAATACAATTGCAATTAGCTATCGATAATCTCCATTTTGCACAAAAATAGAGATTGCCGATAGCGATTTTTGATATTTTTTCACTCCAACCAACAACATCAAGCAACAATAATCACATTGCATAAAATAATATTCGCTGAATTTGGATGTTATTTCTGATATGATCAATGGCGATTTGAGTAGCTAAAAGTGAGATTTTATGAAGATTGCGATTTTTGGTACGGGCTATGTTGGACTCGTAACGGGAACCTGTTTTGCGGCAATGGGCAATCATGTTTGTTGTGTTGATATTGATCAAGTTAAAGTTGATAACCTAAAAAAGGGTATTTCACCGATTTATGAACCTGGTTTAGATGAGCTGATTAAGCGCAATGTAACTAAAGGGCGGTTACGCTTTAGCACTGACGCAAAAGAAGCGATTGATGAAGCTCAAGTCATCTTTATCGCGGTGGGGACGCCACCTGATGAAGATGGGTCGGCTGATTTGCAGTATGTGTTGCAAGTGGCTAAAACAGTCGCTAAAGAAATGAATGAGTATAAGGTCATTGTTAATAAATCAACGGTGCCTGTTGGCACTGAATATAAAGTAACCGAAGCAATTTCTAATGTGTTAAGTGAACGTGGTGTAAAGCTTGACTTTGATGTGGTGTCTAATCCTGAGTTTCTCAAAGAAGGTGATGCTATAAGTGATTGTATGCATCCGGATCGTATTGTCGTAGGTGCGAACTCCGAGCGTGCTGCTGATGTGATGCGTGAGCTTTACGCACCATTTGATCCTAACCAAAATCGCTTGATGATCATGGATGTGCGCTCTGCGGAGATGACCAAGTATGTTGCCAATGCAATGCTTGCGACGAAAATTAGTTTTATGAATGAGATGAGTCAGATTGCAGAACGTGTTGGTGCCGATATTGAAAAGGTGCGCATTGGCATTGGTGCCGATCGACGTATTGGTTACCATTTTATTTACGCAGGGTGCGGTTATGGTGGCTCATGTTTTCCTAAGGATGTGCGTGCTTTGGGGCAAACATCACGTGAATATGGTTATACCGCACGTATTTTAAACGCTGTGCATGATGTTAACGATGCGCAAAAAGAAGTGCTTTTTGCTAAATTTAATGATTATTTCAATGGTGATATTGAAGGCAAGACAGTCGCAATCTGGGGGCTTGCGTTTAAACCAAATACCGATGATATTCGTGAAGCGTCAGCGCGTGTATTGATCGAAACACTATGGCAACATGGTGTCAAAGTCAAAGCTTATGACCCTGAGGCGATGGAGAATTTTGCCGACAGTTATGGGCAGCGTGATGATTATGAACTTGTTGATGAAGCGTATAATGCATTACATAATGCCGATGCGTTATTTGTGGTCACAGAATGGCAGAGCTTTAGAAGTCCAGATTTTAGTAAGATCAAAGCGCGATTAAATAACCCCGTTATTTTTGATGGACGCAATTTATATGATAAATCACGGATGAAAGATTTAGGTTTTGAATATATTTCCATCGGCAGATAACAAAAACTGCTGTGATTATAAGTATAAATAATGCCCTTTATGTGGATAAAATAAATAACTGATCTATAGTTGACTTTGTA
The DNA here is from genome assembly GCF_052030685.1 of Cysteiniphilum sp. 19S12-1. Classification (NCBI taxonomy): domain Bacteria; kingdom Pseudomonadati; phylum Pseudomonadota; class Gammaproteobacteria; order Thiotrichales; family Fastidiosibacteraceae; genus Cysteiniphilum; species Cysteiniphilum sp. 19S12-1. The sequence continues at coordinate 1,389 of NZ_JBQAJM010000025.1, read as the reverse complement.
ATATTAAGTTATCTTGGTGGGGTCAGTTATGAACAGTTATCGTAGTATTAAGCCATTGGCATGTATTGCCATATTTTGTTTACCGTTGTCGTCTTTTGCCGTTGAGTTGCAGGTTCGTTATTGCGATACAACACGCAAGAGTGAAGTTATTACTGTTGAATATACAGATAATGATGCCGTGTCAGATCAGCGATTTATTGATCATTTTGGTGCGCCATTAGCGCACTTTAAAGCAGCTAATGATTATCGCAATATGCATGATGAAGTTTGCTCAGTCTTACCTACAAATGCTAAATCTTACGTAATGGGAAATACGCAAGCCATTCATATTGACCGTTTGCCATTTCAAGTTGAGTCGGTTGTGCCTGAAGTGTTGACAGATATACAAAAGGCGTTTTTACAGGCTGAAAATGTTCGACAATGGTCGCAGCAATGGAATATGCATAACCATATTGGCGTGGGTGTTGCTGCACAAGGGGCGTGGGCACAATTAAGATTTACAGGGCTTAATAAGACTTATGTTGCAGTGATTGATTCCGGTGTTGTGGCAGTTATGCCGGAAGATTTACAAGGACGTTTGGAAATGTCACAACCTTATTATTTTTATGTCGATGATCAAGGTGAAGTGGATGTGATTGCTTCAGTTATTGATACTGATTTAACGCAAGGACCGCATGGCACAACAATAGCCGGTGTCATTGCCGCGCAAGGACCAAGAGTAACAGGCGTTGCCGGAGATGTGGATGAGATTATGGTGTTGCCAATTAAAGTCTTTGGGCATGCCGGAGGTGCAAAAACAGCAGCGATTACGATGGCAATTGAGTGGGCAGCAGGCATTTATAGTGAGGATATGGCAAGTATAGGGCTACTTCAGCCCAATCAAACGCCAGCAAAAGTGATTAATTTGAGCCTAGGGATATCAAGAGTTGGTAAAGATGGCTTGGCTACTGCAACTGAAGCTAAGTGGAAAAATGAATTGTTACCAGCTTATTGTGATGAATTTGGAGTATCAATAGATAAAGTAAATGCACTGGGTGTGACGGTTGTAATTGCTGCAGGAAACTATGGTCAACCACTGTGGGATATTGCACCGGCAGGTTGTCCTAATATCAATGCAATTGTGGTAGAAGCAACAAATAATAATGGTGTAAAAGCAGACTATTCTAACTATGCAGTGAGTGACTGGCCTGTGCAGAGTCTGGTACTTGCCGCTCCCGGGGGTGAAGATGCTGATCTTGACTTGAGCAAAGGTATTATCTCACCGGGTTTTTGTATTATTTTGGGTCGAAATGAAGAGTGTTTGTATTACTATCTGAAGTTACGCACTTTTGATGTTTGAATTTAAGAAATACGACCACAGATTATGAGTGAAATAAATAAAACTGATGA
>NZ_JBQAJM010000024.1:0-37845 GCF_052030685.1 Cysteiniphilum sp. 19S12-1 | reverse complement strand
ACTTGCATGTGTTAAGCATACCACCAGCGTTCAATCTGAGCCAGGATCAAACTCTTCAGTTTAAATCCTTAGATCATCAATTCCTGCCAAAAAACAAGAACTAACAACCCGCAAAAATTTTTGCTCAAAGTATTTAAGTATCTACATTTTATATCTCTTTAAACATCTCTCAAACCTTGCTACCAAGGCATTCTTGCGAACATTCTCACCAAGAACGAGGTGCCATTATACACACCAATTCTAACCCCGCAACCCCTTTTTTCATCTTTTTGTGTTTTTCTCGCTTTCACTGTTGTTTTGATCAAAAAAAAACCTGAATTACCATGAAGGGTTGCTCACTTTCAGATTATTCATAAAGGGCGAAAACTTCTTTGCCGCTGAACAATACAAAATGATTTACAAGTGGTATTAGATTTATTCCTAATATTACCTTGGTTTTAATCTCAATCTATGACACCCTTGAAAAGAACTGGATAGCACAAACCTTAAATTTCACGATGAAAAAATCTCTTATTAGCTTCGCTCGTCTTTCTTTTGGTAACATTATCGAGTGGTATGATTTCTCTTTATATATCTACTTTGCGATTTATATAGCAAAAGATTTTTTTCCAAGTCATGATCCTTATGTTAGCTTACTGTTAACGTTTACTACTTTTTTTCTTGGCTCACTCGTTCGCCCTCTAGGTGGTTTTTTGATTGGTTGGTTAAGTGATTATTATCACCCTAAGATCATGATTAATTTTTGTGTGATTGCGATGGGTATCTCGACCTTTCTAGTTGCACTATTGCCTGATTATCAAATGATTGGCATTTGGGCGCCGATATTATTAATTGCATTGCGCATCATCCAAGGTTTATCCGTTGGCGGACAATTTCCCGGTCTTATCTCGCTATCTGTAAAAGATCATCACAGTGATAAAGGCTTTGCAGTCGGCATGGTATTCTCCATATCATCATTAGGCTTCCTTCTTGCATCGATTGTTGGTTTTTTTGCCTCTAGTATTTTTTCACCTCATGATACACAATGGATTTGGCGCATCCCTTTTGCCTTAAGCGGTATCTTATTCCTTATTTATCTTTACCTTAATCGTAATGAAAGTTACCCAAGTGTTAACAAAAATAAAAACGAACGGCAAAATGTTTTTATCTGGCTTGTCAGCCAATATAAAGCCGTAATTGCTGTGAGCCTTTTAACAACGATGGCGGCATCACTGTATTATATTGTCTTTACCTACTTGGTGAACTATCAAATCACTGAGTTAAACATATCTGAACAGACTGCTTTTTTGATTAACAGCCTCACTTTAGTATTAGCCTGCATTTTTTATCCTATCTTTGGGCAACATGCCGATAAAATTGGGGCTAAGCGGCTTTTTTATATCGCTGCCATTTTGTTTTTCCTTTTAACCATTCCAATAATTTATTTGATTCAAACAAAGTCTCCAATCTGGGTGTTTTTGGCAATTACCATCTTGACTCTGCTGATGGCAGCAATTCAAGGCGCTATCTCACCACTGTTTGCTGAAGCATTTGATAGCCAATGGCAAACAACGGGGTGCGCACTTTCCTATAGCATTGGCAATGGCATCAGTGGTGCTGCCCCCCTTGTGGCATTATCTCTTGTGCACATGCATCCTGTATATGGTTTAAGCGTCCTAATTATGGGATTACTCTTTCTTGGCGGCATTGGTCTATTGCTCATTGGACGCATTAGACATTTGAAAAAACAATTAAGTTATCCAGTGAGCGTTAATTAACTGAAGTTACCAAGGAACTATTGCTTAGATACTTAACTAAGTGCTTGAGTAAGATCATCAATAATATCCTGTGGATGCTCTGCGCCTACACTTAAACGAATAAGATTTACTGGAATATTTGCAATATCACGCCCCATATCGCCTTGCTGTTGATGGGTTGATATCGCGGGAATCGTTGCGACAGATTTAATACGGCTCTGTCTGAGACTCAACCTCCAGCAAAATATGATCACCCCTAATTACAAGCTTAGATACAGTTTTACAAAAAATTAATGCTTAAGTTTAGATTTTTGCTGTAAATTTTTAGTGTCAATACAAGCTCACTAAAAAAGGAAAAATATGCTGTATCGGAATCATTTTGTTATTGGGATGGTTTTAGCTTCGCTGTTAACGCCATTACACTTTAGTTTTGCGAATGAAAGTGAGGTAGACGGTCATTCTTTAGATAAACCTTCAAATAGTTTTTTTGCCTCTAATATTATCGAGCCTGATGGACAAAACTATATTTTACCCTATTTCTATACAAAGGATATTCCCATGACGGGAATCAATCAAAGTCGAGGAAGAAATAATTATGAGGTTAAGTTTAATTTAGCGTTTAGAGCACAGCTTTGGAATAATATTTTTGGCAGTCCAATCTCTTGGTTTTTTAGCTATCATCAAGTGTCTTATTGGCAGCTGTATACCAACTCCGCTTATTTCCGAGAAACAAACTATACGCCATCAACCTATGTTAGCTATCGATTTCCAACTAGCTCAATAGTTCATTCATTGGACTTGGGTGTGGTTCATCAATCCAATGGTCAAGGTGGTGCGGATGAACGCAGCTGGAATCGAGCGTTTGCCAATGTTACATTTGCCTATAAAAAACATTTGTTACTCTCCATTAAACCCTGGTATCGAATCGATTCAGCACTTGGGATGCGCGATTATAATCCTGATATCACTGATTATTTAGGGCATGGAAATATTATTTTATCTTATGCAGTTTATGGTAACGAATTAACACTTAAGTCACGTAATAATTTTGAAAGTGGCTTTAAAAGAGGCGCTATCGAACTCACATGGAGTTTCCCAGTTTATAAGGGAATCAGAGGCTTTGTTGATGCATTCACAGGGTATGGGCAAAGCTTAATAGAATATAATCAATACACCAATAGCATAGGCATCGGGATAGACTTTAGTGATTATTTGTTCAACTAAAAAGCAAGGCAACTATATGAAAAAAATAATAACGACGCTATTAGGTATTGGGTTAATGGGTATGTATAGCCTTAGTAGTGCATATCTAAATCCAAAGTCGGATTTTACGTGTGATTTTAAACCAGATAGTCTTCAAACAAAGGGAATAGAACTAGCAATTGCAAACATGGTACAGAGTGGTCAAGAATTTAATAATCAGGATCATGTAGCGTGGATACGGCAGCCCTCAATGTCAGTAAACAATCGCTGGATAGGGAATATTGTTTATGTTAGTTATGTGGATTTTTGTGAGAGTGAGTATCATTATATACCAAATTCGCAAAAAGCAAAAATAGTAGCAAAAGAAATTTTGGCTAAGAATAAGATGCTCTTAGATCCAGATCCAGATTTTCCTGGTACTAAATGTAGGGCTTATGGGCAATCAATTCCTGGTTGCATTCTATTTTTATTGCAGACAAAGCAGTATCATCCTTATGCTCAGTGAAGCGATCGTCTAGTTTAGCTTTAAATCAATTACTGAAGTTACCCGCTTTTAAATTTCTCACACTCATGTTTCATTTTTAAATACATTTGATACGAGTTAAGTCCAGATACGCGTAAAAATAGGATTGATCTCCTTGCATATTAACATTAAAGTGCCTCCCTTTTGATAATCTTAGGGGTAATAAAAATCAGTAATTCTTTGTTCTCCGAACTATTACTGACACTACTAAATAACCAACCTAACAATGGAATATCCCCCAAGAAAGGCACCTTACTTTTTGAGTGTTCAACTGTTTTCTCGTAAATCCCACCCAAGACGACAGTCTGACCATTCTTAACCATAAGCTTTGTCTCGATTTCACGCTTATCAAGCGCAGGCTCCCCAGAAGTCCCAACACTGCCATCAGTTGATGGTGCGTCTTTTTTGACAGTAACATCCAAGACCACATGACCATTTGGTGCCACCTGAGGTTTCACTTTAAGCTCAAGTACGGCTTCTTTAAAGGCAATACTTGCCGCTCCTGAGGCACTACTCTCATTATATGGGATCTCTTTACCTTGCTTAATATAAGCTTCTGTATTTTCAGCAACAACTAAATGAGGCGAGGATACAATCTTGGCATCACCTTCGGTTTCAAGTGCAGATAGCTCTAAACTTAAATCAATTCCACCAAATAAGCCACTAAAAGCAAGTGTTGCGTTTGTAGAGCCCGGTTTCTCATCCTTTTTGTTAAGATAATTAGGTAAGATACTAATCGTACTACCTGAACTGTTTTTAGCCGTATAGCCAATCCCTAAATCAAATGCTGATTTTCTTGAGACTTCAACAATCCGTGCCTCAATCAATACTTGATCTACCGGCTCATCTAAATTTTCAATCATTGAGCGCACGGAATTGATATAATCTTTGGTATCGGTAATCACAATAGTATTGGTGCGTTCATCGGTCGCAATCGATCCACGTGATGATACAAACCCAGATTTCCCTGCTTCAATTACTTTCATCACTTCTTCTGCTTTAGCATAGTTAAGATGAATATACTCAGTAACCAATGGTGCTGCCGCCTGATTGGCTTTTTGTGCTGCGGCTGCTTCTTGATCTTGTGCTGCGATTTCTGCATTAGGTGCTATATATAAAATATTACCCATCAGACGCTTTCCAAGTCCTTTGGATACAAGGATAATATTCAACGCTTCTTCCCAAGGCACTTGATTTAAGTTTAACGAAACATTACCCTCAACCCCTTCACTAACGACAAGATTAAGACCAGCAAACTGCGCCATTGTTTGTAATAAAGCACGTACCGATACATCTTGAAACTTTAACGATATCTTCTTGTTAACATTAAAACCATCCACTTCTGTCTGCTGATTGGTTAAATCAACCTCAAGCATTTTATCCGTTGTTTTGCGCGTGAAGTTAAATGGCACTGCCGTATGAATGACAACAACTAAATCATTACCTTCTTGTGATAAATCAATCGAGTTGACAATTGTGTTAAATACGGTTGTATCGATATTGTGCAGCCAATAAGCAGCAATACTGGTATCCTTCAAGGTAATCAATAATGCGTTTTTATGCTCTGAAAACTCGACATATTGGGGCTGTTTTTTCCAAAGAAGCTTCAACACTCCGCCATTATTCAATGAACGCTGATAACGAATATCGTCAACATGGGCTTGCGAGCTATTTAAATTAATTTTACTTGCTTCTTTAATTGATGTTAGTACGTTTTTTTCAACAACTGCTTTCTTGCCATTTATTGTGGATAAGTTTTTAGGAGAATGGGCACTAGTTATCGCAGAAATTTTAGCGGCATTCTCTAAGTAGTGAGCCATATCCACATCAAGCGTAACTTTACCGAAATGCAACGTATCTGCTGCAACAGGAACTGTTATTGCACATGTTAAAACACATGCTGTTAATCTTAAGACGCTTGCCTTTAATAACATATTATTCTGCCTGATCTAAATTTAATACGGTGTTTACTTTGAGCCATTGCCCCTCTTTTCCTTTCTTCCTTTCATCAATCTCCACATACTTTGCCGTAATTTTATCAACGCGTCCATAATCGCGACCAATATAATCGCCAACTTGAACAATATTTGCATGTTGATTTTTTACATTGGTTATAATAGCCCAAAAATGCCCACTTTGCTCAATAACACCTGAAAATTTAAGGTCTTCTAATGGAATTTTCTCCAATGGTGACTTGCGTCTCGCCAGATCAGGCTCATATTGCTTATCATCAACCATCTGTGTTGGCGCCTCTTTCACTCTAAGCTTTGCTGGCGTGTCAAATGGATTTCTCAAGCCTTTTGTATTCATGGCTTGTGTTTTGATCATTTTAAGCTCCGGCAATCGAGGTACTTTATCTGCCGTTGTTTGTACTTTGGCTTTTTCAACAAACAATACCAAATCTTTGGGTGCTGCTAATGCCAAGTGTGACACAACACAAACAATAATAACCAACAAGATCCGCCTAAACATCTACTCCCCCTCTTTGCCTGGTTTTGATTTTAGGCTAAAGGTTTGCAGATTCATGCTCATCTGCAAAATACCATTCTCACTCACTGTGTTATAAGGGACAATACGATAATTTTCAATCAAAATAATTCGTGGTAATGTTTCAAGCTTATTCACAAAATGAGATAGCTGTTCAAAGGTGCCGTCACATGCTAGTTGGATATTAAGAATTGCATAATTATCTTTATAATCTAAGGGTTGTGGGTTTAGCACTTTCACACGTAACCCATTTTGAAATGCCAAATCCGATAACTGCTCAATTAATTGAGGTAATTCGCTATCGGTTGGTAAGGCTTGCAACGATGCATTAAACTTATTTTTCAAGATTTCAACTTGTTGCTGCAAAACAGGTAATGATTTACTGCGGGCAATGTTTCTAATCAATTCACTTTTATATTGTTCTTCCAAAGCAAAAGCATTTGTTCTCTCTTGATAGCGCATACTAACAATGGTTGAATAGCCTAATAGCACAACGAGAATAAGCACAACAGTCGATATAATCAACTTCAACCACAAAGGTTGCGTGCTTAGCTTATCTAGCAACAAAATGAGCTTCTTTTTCATTTTGCCGCCTCCTGTTTCACGCTTATTTTAAACGCATTCTCAGCACCAAAGCCAGACTTTCCAATCAAACTGATATTCGCCAAAGTAGGTCGATCAAACTCAGATGAGTCTTCCAAAGCACGCATAAACTGTGCTACCGCTTTACTATTTTCAGCGCGCCCTTCTAAAACCAACTCATCTTTATTTTTTTCAATACTAATTAAGTAAGCAGTATCAGGCAAAGTTTGTGACAATCCAAACCACGCACCTAATACTTTTTGCCGCTCTTTCTTTAAGTTATTTAAAAGCTCAATTTTGCGAATGAGTTCTAACTTCTCTTCTTCAAGCTTAACTAATTCCGCATTATTCTTTAAAAAATTGGTATTTTGCGTGCGTAAATACTCATTACGTTCATACTGATTAGATAATCCTTCTGACGCAATGACAAGCCAAATAAACGTAATGATCACACCAACAAGCACAACAAATCCAAAATCAAGCGCCAAAGATTTTAAATGCTTTCTTTGACGCATTTCACGCCATGGTAAAAGATTAAAGTTATGCATCAGCTCACCTCCGGTCGAGTTGCCAGAGCGATCGTTAATAGATATGACGCCTTGTGTTCAATATCCGCTGCCACTTGTGAGTTCTCTAAATGTGCAAATGGATCTAATATCACCACATCTAATTGCATCATTTCTTTAAAACTGACAATGATATTTTCAATCTCAACACGATCACCGTATAACACAATTTTTTTTAGCTTTTTACCACGATTGGATACTTCAAACATCTGCATATTACGCATCAACCAAGCATTTAATGCATTCAAGTATTCTGCTTCACTTAATCCGCCTGAAATGGTTTTCTGCTCAGAAAGATAAATTTGATTTTCATCAAGAATGTGCAATTTGAAGCGTTTGAAATTCAAACAAATCAGTGCCCAACAATCTTGCTTCTCCTCAGGGTAAAAAATCTCAACAAAACGTTGTAATACATAATTATCAATATCAATGATCTCAAGCCGTAAACGGCATATCTGGGCTAACTGCTGATATTGTGCAATTTGATCTTTATGTGCCGCAATAAACAACACTTCCTGTTTGCTAACATTAGCACTCTCTTCTTTTCTTTGTATCTCAAAATCATAAAAGGTTTCTTCCGGCGGATAAGATACATGTTTGTTGAAATCTATCACAATCTCATCATGAATTTGCGCATCATTCAGCCCCTCATCAAAGCGCAAACGCTTACTAATAACATTCGCACCATTGATAACAAAGGCTGCCTGTTTATGCTTAATCTTATTGCGCTTTAAAAGTCCTATTAAACTCTCAGCCACCTCAGCAAAATCAATGATCTGTCCATTTTCAATCATGCCATGTTCAAGCTCAGCACTATCGGCTGCTATTAACTCATAACCTTGATTTTTTTTTCTTAAGACAACAATGCGTAAAAAATAGTCAGACCAATCAATAGCAACCAATCCTTTGTTTTTCAAGCGTGTCATCATATAAGAAAGCGGCATGCTTATTCGTCCTTTTAACTTCAACTTCTGACAGTATAGCCAAGCTTAAAGCAAAAAACAGCGTCAATACTAGATTTTGTAGGGTTTTAAAAGATATTCACCCTTTTCATAGCCTGATAATTCAACCAGGTCTGTAATTTTACGCTTACCCATTTTATCTCGTGCAATAAATACAAATAGATCAATTGCTTGCAAAATAAGCGTTCTAGGCACAGTGACCACGGCTTCTTGAATCAAGTCTTCAAAACGATAAGGTGCCGACTCAACGCTATTGGCGTGAATCGTGCAGACCCCGCCAGGATGCCCCGTATTCCAAGCTTTCAACAAATCAAGCGCGGAACCATCTCTGACCTCACCGATAACAATTCTATCTGGACGCATTCTTAACGAGCCCTTAACCAAATCACGCATCGTCACGGAGGTTGTTGTTGTCATCGTCACCAAATCATCAACTTCCACTTGAAGTTCAGGCAAATCCTCAATCACCAAAATACGATCTTGACTGCCTTGCAACTCTGCTAATAACGCATTACAAAAAGTTGTTTTACCAGAGCCTGTGCCACCAACAACAACGATATTTTTGCGCTCAACAACGGCACGTCTTAAACCTTCCGCCTGATCATGTGTTAAAGCGCCTTGCTCAACATATTGATCTAAAGCAAAAATCGCAATGGCACGTCTTCTAATTGAAAAACATGCACGATTAACTACCGGAGGTAACCATCCTTGGAAACGCGCACCTTGAAATGGGAGCTCTGCCGACACCTCAGGGTGTTCATCATTGGCAACATGATTTTTAAACGATGCAACAAGCTTGACGATATTTTCACTTTGCTCCGCCGGAATATAAATATCCGTTGCAACTTTCCCCTCACCAATGCGCTCATAATGCAAGCGACCATCTGGGTTTAGCATAATCTCAATGATTTTTTCATCATAAAGATAATCCATCACCTCTTTGCCAAAGGCAGTTTTTAACATGTTTAACTGCCGCTCTTCAATCAATGCTCTTTGTATCATAATTTTACTGCCTTACTCATAATCTGTGACTTATCAACCAATCCATAGTAGCGACTATCGAATGAATGAGGATTTGCAACACCTTGCATAAAGTATCTGCCTTTAGGTATTTTCCCACAAAATTGAAATACCGGTAGCATGTTTCCTTTACCATCTGTTTGATAGATCTTGCCAATCCACTGTTCATTAATATAGACATTTTGCCCTTTTATACATAACAAATCGCCCGGCACGCCCACTATTTTCTTTAAAAGAGGGATGTTTCTTGGCAACCATTTTCTTGTCAAAATATAATGCTCTGTTTGCTGATTTGGTATAAATACCACATTGTCGCCTTTATGATAATCTGCTACAGGATAGGTGAAATACCAACCTTCGGGCATACTTGGTGTTAATTGCTGAATAAAACCAATATGTAAGACTTTTAATAGCCACAACAAAGCATACAGTATCGCTAAAATAGCAAGAGTTTTATATAAAAATGAAAACCTTGCCACTGTTTTATCAATCTTCTTTTATTTTACGAATGGTGCTATCAGAAATACTCTTATTAACATTGGAGGCATCAGAAACCTTATCTTGTTTCTTCCCAGCCACGGCACCACCTTGAACCGTTGTAGAGACGTTGACATTCGTACTTCCTCCACCTACTGCACCTCCTCCACCAGTTACTACTGTGGCACCTGATTGCACTGAACCACCCATTGCCGTACTAGACCCTGCAACACCATGCATTGAAGAGGCGGCACCCACTGGTGATACAGAAACTGAAGTGGATTGCGCTGGCTGATTAACCACAACATGCGCTGCCGCTGGTGATGACATATTCTGGAAGATATTACCACCTGGCTTACCGACCGCTTTAGCCAGATAATTTGGCAAAGTATAAATCAAAATCAATAAAATAAAGGAGGTAAAGAATAATGCTAAGGGTTTCTCAAGACTTGTTGAATCGCTAATTGCTGTAATTTTTAAGCTTTGGAATAACGTAAATGCCACACCCAGAATAAATATCACGGCAAGCAATCTCACACCTGCTCTTAATAAATGCTGTATCGACTTATAAAATAAATCCTGTATAGGTTTAAACACACCCAACGGCACCACAATTAAAGACAATACTGCCACAAAATAAAATAGCACCACTGAAATAATGATTTGCGCACCTATAGCAGCAAAGATTAGTAAAAGCCCCATACCCAAAACCAGATAAAGCATCGACAATCCCATGTTAAATGTTCCATATTGCACCGAGATCTTAAGCATCGACACGCCTGCTTTAAAACCGATCCCCCATAGCTTACCAGGGCTATATAACAAGGCTTGTGATTTCTCAGGTGCGACGATATAGCCAACCTTTATAAAAGTTGCCAAGATCATTTGCAGCAGTTCAGGGAAATATTTGACAATGGTAAAAAACAAACCAATTTTAATGATCTTAACAATAAGGTTGCCAACACCTTCATCTTGTTTGATCACCCATACCAATCCAAAGATAACAAGCTCAAGACTGGCAACAATTGCTAAAAGTGCTAACGCAGAACCTTGCAATGCACTAAATTTCGCATTGATTTGCTCGATAAACCCAAATTGGATTTTATCAAGTAGTTGTGTTCCTAACACACTGGTTACATCTGCCATACCTTACCTACTGGTTACCTTGGACATCATCGCCTAAAATTTTCGCAAATGGATTTTCAACGGGGGCACCACTGCCATCACCACCTTCAAATTGATCTGACGTTGGGTTTTGCCCAACATCAGCAAAGAAGTCTTGTTTTGACTGTCCATCATCTTGCAACAGCTTATCAAACACTTTAAGCCCTTTAGATGTTTTTTTATTCATCTCCTGCACAAGCTGTTGATTGCTTTGATTGTTACTACTGCTATTATTACTGTTATTTGCATTATTATCATTATTTGAGTTATAGGGGTTATTATAATTATTATTACTATCCGACGAACTATCATAGGCAAAAGCCTGTGTGCACAGACTCAATAATATCAAAGCAATACATAAAAAACGCATTATTCACTCTGCCCATAAGGTGGTAAATAAGTGTCTTTAGTGACGAGCACCGAGAACTCCTTACCAGAGTTAATCGTAATTGTCGGCTTAATATTCATCGCTCGATCAGTAATCTTACCACCTACTTGTGTTGCCGTTTGTCCCAGACTTTGCAAGACAGAGTTTTGAGCAACCTGGCCATAATTAGGAACAAACTGACCATCTACATATTGCCCTGTCTGACCTTGAGAGGCCACCTGCGCTGCTACCGCCGGTACATTAAAGACGGTTGACAAGGCGGCAGCACCAATTAACTGACCCCAGTGATTGTTGACTTCATCAGCCAATCCTGAAACACCTGAATCATCCATACCTTGCTGATTTGGTAAGATAATTGATGTGCCATCGGGACGAATTAAACGAATAAACTTCACTTGCACACTGGTGTCACCATAAACCGTACTTGAGTTATACTGCCCAATCAACGAGCTTCCTCTTGGGATTAATAGCACTGTACCTGTTAATGTGTCATAAACATCTTTCGCAACACGTGCGACAATAGTCCCAGGTAAATCCGATACAATCTTTGTTTGCAAAATGGCAGGAATAGAATTACCCGCCATAATCACATTATCTGAAATTGGCTTTTGAATGGTATTCTCATTGGTAATGTCTTTTGCCGTTAAACCACCTTTCATAAAGTTTTCGCGTTGCTCTTCTGGTGTTTTAGCTGCCTGTGAGCCGTCATGCTTTAATTTATCTTTATCCTTGTTATCCTGAGGGATTGGTCGCGGCGCACCACCTCCAAAAAAGATTGGTGCATTCATCGCTTCACGATCCATTGGCGAATAACTTGGTTGAGCAGGTTTTTCTGGGCTTCTTGGTTGATTTTTCAAACTATTAATCTGTGTCTGCAATTCCTGCAATTGTGAGCGCTGCTGATTAATCATGCGCTGTAACTCTGGGTTTTCTTGTTGCACGACTTTAACAGGCTGATCCATACCCAAACGCTTACGAATTGCTTGCGCATCTTTATAACTGGATAGCTCATCAGAAACTTTGAGGCTTTTTCCTGAAGCGTTCGCGCTAAGATCAGAACTGTTCATGCCAGTCGAGCTTTTCTTTGGTGCATTAATCGAAAAAATAAACGCCACAATAATAATTAAAAGCAAACCACCACCAACAATAGTGATTAACTTTTTGTTTAGCTCTGATGATTTTGGCGGTGACGCCCTTAATCCCAGTTTATCTTGTTCTTTCTTAGCCATAATAACCCTTGATTATGCTTACTTCTGTGAAATCTCAACAACTGTTTCACCTGACTCTTTAGTGCCTGCTTTCAAGTAGGCATTCTTAATAACTGTATCAATTACCATATAATCCCCCTTCATGCGCCAGTTAAAGTTCGCTGTGCCATAGTTGCCATCATTTGATTGAACAAATGGTACTGGCATCGTTGCATTGCTAACTACTACCTCATGTGGGAATTTGATGAAGGTCTGATGTCCTGAGCTAAATATCTGCTCTGGATACCATTTTGGCGTATCACCCTTTAACATGCTCCAATTATAGTTGAAACTCATATGAGATAAACTTAAATCAAGTCCTGCGTTTTGCTGTGGTGGCGGCAATAATTTGCTATCACCGTTTGATGCATTCATATCACCTAAATTGCCACCATTAAAACCTTGCACCATTGCACTTGGGTATTGCCATTTCACCGACACCATTGCTTGATCCTGATCTACCGACTTTAAGATCAAATGATAAGTGCGTTTATTGGTTGTAATGATCATCGAGTTGGTTAGGTCTGTTTTCTGTGGCTTGATCAAAATATGCCAACGCAAATCTTTGCCCTCACCGCTATAGGTTGAAGCAATCTGCCAACGAAGCGTATCACCTGCCGCTTGTGAGATAATTTTCTCGCCTGGTTCAAATACGACATCGGTAATATTCAAAGGCGCTGCATAAATAGTATACATTGCCCCTGGCATATAGCTATAAGTCATCATCGCATTAAAAAAGTCACTTTGATCTGGAAACTGCTGCGCATCTTTATTGGCTTTAGCAACCGCTTCTTCTTTGGTTAAAACCGGCTTTTTGGCTGCTTTTTCCGCTTTACTGTTTGGCACAGGACGCAGCTGCCCTGGCATTGGCACGGGAATATACTCACGCACAACTTTAGTGCCTGCGGCATCTGCGGGCTTTGCTTGCACAAATTTACCTGAGTCAATGTCACCTTGATAACTATTTGTCGCACAGCCTGCCATTGCAATTGCAGTAAGTGGTAATAAACGGCTAATTTTATTTAATTTCATTGACTTGATCCTTTTTCGCTAAATGAGAAGAAACCTATTTTTAATCCTAGTGGGTTAAGTACCATTTGATTTAATGTCTTCGGTGGAGTACTCGGTGAGAAGGTAAATATCCCACTATATGTTTTAACACTCTCAATACCCCCATCTTTATTGTATGTTGTTGACTGAAAAGTCACTTCAAAACTATTATTACTGGCCTCATTGGCATTCGTAACCACAGTAGTAACCGTTTTATCGCCCACAAGCTTCAGTGGTTTAATTGCCTGATAAACTTGCTTTAACTGATCTTCCGCGCGACCTGAAACTGCTAGTAAAGCCGACTGCCATTGGCGATTAAGAACGACTGGGTCTAAAGGAATCTCAGTAATATTTTTGATAAAATCACTGACAAATGCAATTTTCTGCGCAACTGTGGGTGTATAGCTTTGCGATGCAGTTTGCACATTGACCACACTCTCTTGTGGCTTGACTTCAGCAACATAAACGTACATTTGCTGACGATTCGCCTCAATAATGATGGCAAGCAATAATAAGATACAAACGATCAAAATAGCAATTGCTGCCATCATCCAGTTACGTGCTTGCTTTTTAGCACTACCAATACGCAACTCCCATTCTTCATAGGCTTTTTGGTAGTCTGTTTTCTGCGCTTTTTGCACTTTTTGCGTTTCTTGCATTTCTTTTTCCATCTACAATAACCTTTCAATTGCTAGATTTTGAATATAGATTCCTAAAGGATTAATTTTCACTTGCTCTTTTGTTGTTAGCGGTTGGTGCCCAAACTGTCCAGAAACAACCAATATTGCCGTACCTTGTTTATCAACTAATTCACCGCTGAAATTTAAAGCATTCATTGTGAATTTATCAAATGTTGCTGCTTTAAGCTCGCTCTGCGCAATCCCAACAATACCTTGCTTTAATGCAAGTTGCGAGTCCTCATCCAAAAACTTATTATAGACATCGCCTGATTGATCGCCGATTAAGAGTGACTTAACAAACCCTTCTAATACAGTTTGACTCACGGTATAATCAGGACTCAACAACTCAGGTGGGGATTTTAAAAAACCTTTACTGGTGACCTGCTCAACCAATATTTTATAAGGGATAGAGTTTAAATAACCCACTAAAATCAGTGATAAAACAAAGCTCAATCCCACACCACTAAAAAAAATAACTCGCCAAATATACGCTTTATAGATGAGCTGCCCAATGGGTTTATCAAACAACTGATTTTGCTTTTGAAATGGTGTAATCACTTCAGTTTGCCGATAAGACTGAATTTCTTTACCAAAGGGAAATCCGCTAGGTTGCATCTATATCCCCCTTGTAGTGCTTTTTGACAATATCATATGCCCAGTCAAGCCCTTTGCCATGCAAATAGCTTTTTAAGAAATAATCATAGCCCTTATGTTGCGCCAGTATTTCCCTAATATGCTTACGATCTTCAGGTCTGCTTACTGCACAAAAAGCCAATGCAATAGGCCCCAAGCCTAAATCAAATAGGCAGTTACCTTTATGTGACTGGAAATAATACTGCCGCTTAGGCATCGCATGGGCTAAAATTTGCACTTGTCTTAAATTGAGTCCCAGTGACTCATAGCCTTGCGAAACTGCAGGCTCCATTGCACGATCATTTGGCAAGAAAATGCGCGATGGACATGACTCATTAAGCGCTGATACTAGGGGTGATTTCACCGCATCATCAACTGATTGTGTTGCAAAAATCACCGACACATTTAACTTTCTTAATGTTTTCAACCATTCTTTAATTTTTGAAGCAAAAATCGGATGATCTAAAAACAACCATGCTTCATCAAGGATCATCAAACTAGGTCGACCATCAAAACGCTTCTCAAGGATATGGAAAATATAAGCCAACACGGGCGCAATAATATTTGGCATTGCCATCAAGCGTTCCATCTCAAAACACTGCCAATTAGCATCACTAAAGTGCTCTTCATCGCAATCGAGTATCTCGCCATACGGACCACCTAACACATAGGAATCAAGTGCCATTCTTAGTGCTCTATCTTGCACAAAAGAACGAAGACCTGTTAATGTGCGCTGTTCTTTTGGCACCTCTGATAAGTTCATTAAAGCAAGCCAAACGGTTTCTTTAACCTCAGGAGTTACCTCTACTTTTTCATTTTCTAAAAGTCCAAGCACCCAATCATGCGCCCAAACACGTTCAGTTGTTTGATCTATCTCGGCTAATGGCTGAAATACTAAACCGCCTTTACCAACATCGCCCACTTCATAAAAATGACCTTTAACCCCTTGCGTTAACGCAAAGAAACTGCCACCTTTATCAAATATAAATACTTGCGCATTGTCATAACGCAAAAATTGCGCTGCCATTACGTTTAATAGCACCGATTTACCTGCGCCTGTTGGTCCCAAAATCATTTGATGCCCAACATCGCCAATATGATTAGATAATCTAAATGGTGTATTACCTGCCGTGCGCGCATATAACAATGGCGGTGCTTTTAAATGCGCATTAATCTCAGGTCCTGCCCAAACTGCTGAAAATGGTAATAAATGTGCTAAGTTTAAACTATGCATTAATGGCGTGCGCACATTAGCATTGGCTTGTCCTGGAACCGATGACAACCATGCTTCGACTGAGTTAATTGTCTCTGACACAGTAACAAAGCCAAGTCCATTGACAACACGCTCTACTTCACGTTGTTTCTCATAGACCTTATCTTTATCCGTATCCCATACGGTCACTGTTGCCGTGTAGTAACCAAATGATACTAAATCATCAGAAAGCTCCGATAACGCCTCATCGGCATCGTTAGATTTTTGTACAGCTGCACTATCAACCATCGCGCTTTCGCTTTTTGACATCACTTCTTTTAAAATCGTCAGCCCGCCCTTGCGTTTAGCAAACCATTGGCGCTTATAACTTTTAAGTACTTTTTCAGCATCGGTTTTATCTAATGGTAAAAAGCGAGTCACCCAACGGTATTGCAATGGCAAATGATTTAATCCATCTAAAATTGCTGGCACGGATGTTGTTGGAAATCCTAAAATAGAAATCGTTTTTAGATAATACTTACCCAACTTTGGCTCAAGTCCTCCAAGCAGTGGTGTGTCGGCTAACACGCCATCTAAGTAGCTTGGATTATCAGGCACATTGACTTTATGTGCGCGCTCCGAAACGCAATTATGTAAATAACTTAATGTTTCCTCATCACTTAGCTCAGTAATTTCATACATATAATCTTGCATGATATCGTACAACTGATTAACCGTCGCTGAGAAATAATTCATCAACTTCTTATAACCGGCATCATGCTCATCATCACTTTTTTTCTCTTTAACGAAAAGACCTGAGAGCTTAGAAACCGATTCTTTTTGTGGCAAATATTGAAAGGTCAAAAAATATTCACTTTCATAATTTTCACCTTTGCGCTCAAAGAGATCTTTACGCTCAACATCAATTAACCAACTTACTGCATCAGGGAAATAGTTCTCTGAAGGGTAACTCATCGCTGCTTTGCGACGCGCTTCGACATACAGAGCCCAACCAGAACCTAAACGTTTTAAGGTGTTATTCAGTCGCGCGGTAATTGATACCAATTGCGATTGCGTTGAGGACTCCAAATCGGGCCCTCTAAACGCAAATGTTTTTTGAAACGAGCCATCTTTATTCAATATCACGCCTTTATCAACAAGCACAGCCCAAGGCAATAAGTCACTTATTCTGTCAGGCTTTTTTCTATACTCTGCGATATTGAACATATTAGCTATACACCATAATAATTTCGTTGTTTAACATGACGCACCATAACTTGGAAAAACTGGGGATCTTTCTTGGTCATCAATACGGCAACAGTATGCATAATAATAAATATAGGTATGCCATACCAAGACTGCATACCAAGAACAATTGCTGCACCCAAAGTACCATTTAAAATAAAAAACTGTCTAGGCACACCTGCTGTTAAAAGCGGTGTTGTTAATGAGTTGTGTATTTTAATCACAAATCCAGGCACAGCCATTGTTACGCATCCTTTTTTATTTTACTGTTTAATTGTTTAGTTATATATTTTCCAAAGATTAGAAAACACTAAAAAATCAAACCTGACCCACGGTTAAATAATCCAGAAATCAAACTAGCTGCGGTAAAGGCAATCGCCAATCCCATCACCACTTGAAAAAGGCGTCTAACACCACTACCACCTTCACCAAAAGCGATCCCTAAACCTGCAATTACAATACAGATAACACCTGCCATTTGCGCAATTGGCCCTGAGATCACATCCATAATCTGTTGTAATGGACCTGTCATCGCTGAAAATGCATTATTCTGCGTATCCGTTGCAAAACTCACAGCCACAGTTAACGGCAACATCGACAATGCAAACAGCGCACGTTTTAAAAACTCAAGATAGTGCTTCATTCTTTATTTCTCCTTTTAAAAGGGTTCCTGACTAAATGTTTAAGGTTATATTAGTCAAATATATCGGCAAATCAAGAATTGGATGCTGCAAAATGCTATAAATATAAGATTAAGCGATGTATAACTCACCGCCATAAACAATGAGCCTGGTCACTAAATAAGCGACAAGTGAATATCATTCTCTCTCAAAGCTTTCGCTTTTGCACCTAACTGATAGCCATCAAGTAATATCTTATGGGCAGACAATGCAACATCGTAACCATCCGACTGTATAGTTAGCTCAACATTTTTAAGTTCCGCCTCATTTGATGTTTCAACAAGCTCTTTAAGCAAAGCGTGTATTTTTGCCACTTGCTGCTGAGGAAGTGACAGTCTGAACGATTTAATATTTTTATCAACATACTTAGCGATTGGCTCAATCGATAATGCATTAATCCTTAGCTGATCATTATAAGCATCAATACTTGCCTCACCCTCAACAATAACGGTTTCATCAACAGAGATTAAATGCTTAACCGCGTCATATAATTCACTGAAAATCACCAATTCCAAGCGCTCACAACCATCATCAAGCTGCAAAACACCCATCAACTTCCCAGCCTTTGTTTTACGTTGCGTCATCGCTACGACAACACCAGCAAGCAGAATTGATTCCTTGCGCGTTGTTGCCGCAATGCGATTTAAAGGCTGAACATTGAAGTGCTTAAGCCACATTCTATCTTCATCGATAACATGCCCTGATAAGAACATCCCTAACACTGATTTTTCAAAAATCAACTTATCTTTAATGCTCCAGCTTGGCACATTGATATGTGATATGTCACGCGTCGCGTCATTTTGGGACTCAGGTTCGCTAAATCCGAATAAATCAAGCTGCCCACTATTTTGCATCTGACTTTTTTGCTCAGCAGCTTTCATTGCATCTTCAATTGTTGCAACAAGTGTTTGCCTGTTTTCAGCGAAACCATCCATTGCTCCAGCGTAAATAAGTGCTTCACAAACGCGCTTATTGGCTTTGCGTGTATCGACACGCGCAC
Organism: Cysteiniphilum sp. 19S12-1; assembly: GCF_052030685.1. Lineage (NCBI taxonomy): Bacteria > Pseudomonadati > Pseudomonadota > Gammaproteobacteria > Thiotrichales > Fastidiosibacteraceae > Cysteiniphilum > Cysteiniphilum sp. 19S12-1. Next base: position 19,010 of record NZ_JBQAJM010000024.1, on the reverse strand, counting down.
AAAAATCATATAAATCTTTAAAGGCACCATGTTGTTGACGCTCTGCTAAAATCCCTTCAATGGCAGCAAAGCCAACCCCCTTGATCGCGCCAAGACCATAGACAAGTTCCGTCTGTTGATTCACGGTAAAATAATATTCACTAACATTTATATGCGGCAAAATAAGTTTCAACTGCATCTTTTGGCATTCTGAAATAAAGTTAACTACCTTATCCGTGTTATCCATATCTGATGACAATACAGCTGCCATAAAGGCTTCTGGATAATGCGCCTTTAAGAAAGCAGTTTGATAAGATACTAAAGCATATGCCGCAGAATGTGACTTATTAAAGCCATACTTTGCAAACTCTTCCATCAAATCAAAGATTGAACTTGCAAGCTTGGCGTCAATACCATTTTCAGACGCCCCTTTTTCAAAAGTCTCACGCTGCTTTGCCATCTCTTCTGGGATCTTTTTACCCATTGCCCGACGTAACAAATCTGCACCTCCCAGCGAGTAATTCGCTAGAATCTGTGCAATCTGCATCACTTGCTCTTGATATAAAATCGTACCATAGGTCTCTTCTAACACTTCTTTCAAATCAGGATGCGGATAACTAACCTCTTGCCTGCCATGCTTACGATTGACAAAATCGTCTACCATGCCAGAGCCTAAAGGTCCTGGACGATACAACGCCACCAAAGCAATAATATCTTCAAAACAATCCGGTCTTAAACGTTTGATCAACTCCTTCATGCCTCGCGACTCCAATTGGAAAACACCCGTGGTTTCCCCATTTTGCAAAAGCTGAAAGGTCTTTTTATCGGTCATCGGAATCAGCGCGATATCAAGCTCAGACTCATTCTGTAAGCGTCTTTGTTTATTAACAATTTTTAAAGCATTATCAATAATCGTTAAATTTCTTAAACCCAAAAAGTCGAACTTAACCAAGCCAACTTCTTCAACATCTTTTTTATCAAACTGTGTTACTAGTTGTTTGGTACCTTCTTCACAATACACCGGCGAGAAGTCAGTCACCTTAGAAGGTGAAATCACAACCCCTGCTGCATGCTTACCGACACTGCGCGTTAAACCCTCAAGCTTTAGTGCAATCTTAATAATCTCATCTGCCGTTTCATCTTGTTGACACAAATCATGCAATGGTGTCCCAGATGCGCAAGCATCCTTAAGCTTAATTCCAAGATCATTGGGAATCAACTTAGCAATCCTATCGACAAAACCATAAGGTTGCCCAAGCACACGACCAACATCACGTACTACAGCCTTAGCTGCCATCGAGCCATAGGTGATGATTTGCGAGACACTCTCGCTACCATATTTTTGCGCAACATATTCAATCACACGATCACGCCCATCCATACAAAAATCAATATCAAAATCTGGCATCGATACCCGTTCTGGATTTAGAAAACGCTCAAATAGCAGACCATAAGGAATGGGATCAATATCTGTAATCTTAAGCGCATAGGCCACCAATGATCCTGCACCTGAGCCTCGCCCTGGACCCACAGGAATATCATGGTCTTTTGACCATTGAATAAAATCTGCAACGATCAAAAAGTACCCTGGAAAACCCATCTGACAAATCACATCAATCTCAACTTGCAAGCGCGCTTTATAACTTTCAATAATGGCGGGTTTATCTTCTTCTTTTTTATCCATTAGAATAAAATCAAAGCGCTCATCCAATCCTTTAAAAGAAACTTCAGCAAAATATTCAGCCTCGGTCATACCTTGAGGGATATCAAAAGATGGCAACACCGCATCACCCAAATTAAACGTAACATTGGCATTTTGCGCAATATATACACTATTGCTTAAACTTTGCGGAATATCCGCAAATAATTCGCACATCTCATCAGCTGATCGCAAGTATTGCTTAGATGTGTACTGACTTTTACGCGTTTGATCCAAAAGAGTATAGCCTTGATAAATACCAACACGCACCTCGTGATCCGAGTAGTCGCTTTCATTTAAGAAGCGCACATCATTGGTTGCCACTACAGCAATTTGATGCGCTTGCGCTAAAGTAATTGCCTTTTGAATATAATCCTCTTCACCGTCATGACCAATGCGCTGAAGCTCAATAAAAAAATTTTCTTTTGGAATAACTTTAAGATACGCCTCTAAAAAATTTTCTGCTTCAGTGTCTTTTTGCGCCAAATAGTTCTGCGCAATTTCACCCTTAATACCACCGCTTAATACAAAAACATGTGTAAAATCAAAACTCGCCAGCGTGCTTTTAGGCAACACTGGAATACCATTGACTCTATTGGCATAAAGATAGGCATGTGAAATCAAATCAACAATGACCTGATAGCCTTGATTGTTCTTAGCAATTAACGTTAACGGATAATGAGCACCATCAACCTCAATCCAAATTTCACTGCCAAATATTGGCTTAACACCGCTGGCAAGTGCCGCCTTATAAAACTTCACTGCGGCAAACATATTACACATATCAGTTAATGCAACCGCTGCCAATTCGCGCTTAACACATTCCTCAAGCAACGGCTTAATGCGGATAATGCTATCCATCAACGAGTATTCGCTGTGCAGTTTTAAATGAACATAACGTGCCGACATAATCTTACTCTCTACTGATTTTCAAATACACTACCAATGGTATCAAATTTAACGGGAACGGGTTTATTTTTAAATGCTTTAATTTTTGTTTCATAGAAAGGCACGACGAACTGTTGCCAAACATCATTAAAAAATGCCAGTTCTTTGTACCTAGATAGTACTTCGTCAATATAATGCATCACTCGTGGCAAATAACATAGGTAATTTTTACGTTTATTCTGAATGTCTTGGCGTGTAAAAATACCCAAACATTTCAAATGCCGTTGCAATCCCGTCAGATCAAACCAGTATCTATATTTATCTCGTGTTATTTCTTGATTCAACAATCCTTGATCTTTCGCCATACAATAATATGTATCTACACTTTGATCAATAAACTGCGCAGGCAAGGTTAAATAACAATCTTTTAAGACAGACACCAAATCATAGGTAAGCGGACCGTTCACCGCATCTTGAAAATCAATTAACCCTAATGTTTTATCCGGTAAGCACATCATATTTTTGCTGTGAAAATCTCTAAACACAAACACATTGGGTTGCTCTAGCGCATTGCTAACAAGCATCTGTTGCAACTGGTGATATGGCGCCTCCAATGAGTGCAAAGTTTCCGCATCAAGCCCTAACCATTGCCAAAACCATAGTTTCATAACATCAAGCTCTGAAGCGAGCTTTGTTTTTTCATAATTAGGGAAAAGTGCCTTTTCAATCTGCCAAAACTTTGGAATCAATGCCAACACCTGATCATATTGGTTAATATTTTTTTCAGCATGCACTGCATGATAAAGTTGAGTATCACCAAAATCATCTAATAATAAAAAACCGCTTTCTTGGTCATAAGCATAACACTCTGGCGTTTGCAAATTAAAGTAACGCAAAAGACGCGTAACCCTAAAAAACACATCGGGTTTTTCTCGATCCAACGGCGCATCCATCACGACATAGCTCTTATTTTCAAGGTTAACGCGATAGTACTGACGAAAACTGGCATCACCAACAATCGGCACCAAAGTTGGTTCCGTATTTGGAAATAGCGCTTGTAGCCATTCAATAATCTGTAAAAACCTAGATTGCACGACTTTTTCCTAGAAATCTAACAACAACGCGATAGAATAGCAGTAGTTTTGGTTTGATGAAACCTAGAATTCCTAGCAAATAGGCAAAAGGATAATATTTATTCAATGAACAAATTTACAAATTTACACCGAAAAATTTTGCCCTTGGCAATGCTTTGCGCCATCCCTGGTATTGGACTTAGTAAAATCACCGTTGAAAATCCTTTGCAGAAAGCTTGGCAATGTAGCGCCGACGGTGATGCGTGGAAATGTATTGAAGTTAATAACAATAATGCCGACTTATTTAAAAAAGGCGTGTTACCTAAAGAAAAGAAGCAAATTATTGCTGATGCCTTAGGCTGGGTTCCCACAAACAATCCAAATAATATTTGTGGCGGTTACTATTATCAGACACCGATTAACAAAAACCCCTCTGATGAAGCCAAAATCAATGCCCAACAGTATCAATATGCCCGAAGCGGGACTATTACTGCAGAAGGTGCAGTTGAGGTTAACAAAGGTAATCAATACCTTGCTGCTGACAAGGCTGTTTTAAAACAAAACAAAGACAAAAAAATCGATCAGATTGACTTAACCGGTAACGTTAACTTGAGTCAACCTGGGCAGCTGGCGATTGGCTCACAAGGACAAGCTAATATCAGCACTAACACAGCAACACTTGATGACACTTACTATTTAATTCGAGTACGCCAAAAGCCTGGTGGATCAATGGCGAATCTAACCTCTGATGAAATCGGCAACAAAGCCAATAACTTCACAGGTTACGCTCATGGTCATGCCAAGCAGATCATTCAAAAGAGCAAAACGGATTACACGCTAAAAAAAGCAACCTATGCCACAGATAATCCCTACGGCAATGACTGGATGTTAAGCGCCACGACGATTGACCTTGATCGAGAATCCGGCTTAGGAACCGCTTATAACACATTATTTTATGTTAAGGATGTGCCTATTTTATATTGGCCATATATGACTTTTCCGATTGATAACCGCCGACGCACCGGTTTTTTATATCCAACGGCAGGCTACAATAGCAATTCTGGTTATTATTTATCCACTCCTTTTTATTGGAATATGGCGCCTAATTATGACTTGTTATTAACACCAACCATTTACAATCATCGCGGAATCTTACTAGATGGTAACTTCCGTTATCTAACTGAAACACAAAGCGGCAATCTTGATGTGCAATATATGCCGCATGACAGACGCAATAACACGGATCGCAAAGCTCTCTCTTTTACTGACAATGGTCAATATGGCAGAAACTGGTCAAGCTATATCAACTACCAATACATTGGTGACAAAGATTTCTACAATGACTTTGATAGTGACAATATTGGTCTTTCAACACAAACTTTACTTGATCGTCAAGCCTCGGTTAGTTACAACGATCCACACTGGAATTTCAATACAACTGTGCAATCATACGATGTCATTGATGATACGATGTATCTGGCGAACCGACCTTATTCAACTTTGCCTCAAATCAACGCCAATGCAACTTACCCAGGGCTCCTACCACACATGGATTTCAACTGGGACAATCAGTTCACCTACTTTACTAAACCGAGCTTAAATGGCGTATCACAAGTTGAAGGTCAACGTTATTATAGCGCGCCGAAAGTAAGCTTCCCTTTTCAGAAAAGCTGGGGCTTTTTTACGCCATCACTGACGCTATCTGAAACTGCATATACTTTGCAAAATAGAAGCGCAGTAACTTCAACAAGCACTACTAACTTCAGTCAGAATCAATACCCTGAGCAGAATATCATAAGAAGTTTGCCAATTATTAACATTGACACCGGCTTATATTTTGATCGCAAATTTAGTTTCAATGATCATAACTACACACAAACGCTAGAACCACGACTATTTTACACATACATTCCGTATCAAAACCAAAGCAATATCCCATTGTTTGACACATCTATAAGTAACTTCAGTTACGCATCTTTATTCCAAAACAATATCTTTACTGGAATTGATCGCATTAACAATGCCAATCAAATCTCTTACGCACTTGAGACTTCGGTCAATGACCAAGACACCGGTATGAATGTATTGAGCGCCGGCATCGGGCAGATTCTCTACTTTGCGAATCGCAAAGTATCGTTGTGTTCTGGCACAAACGCTAATTGCGCGAACTCGTATGTACCTTTCCACGACAGCTTCACTTCTGATATTGCGGCATTTTTTAATTATCGCTTTTTGCCACATTGGCAATTAATGACCTCAGGCACTTACAACCCGATCAACAATAATGTCGACTCACAGACTTATCAAGTCCAATATATGCCTGATAATAGCCACATCTTTAATGTGGCATATCAAAACATCAAAAATAACTACGCCGCATTAACGCCTGCAGAAATTCAGGCAGGCAACTTACCTGATCCATTATCACAAGTGACTGTTTCAAGCATATGGCGCTTAACACCACATTGGTCAGTCACCGGTCTTTGGAGTTACGCATTTAACTCAAGACATACGACAAATATGTTTGCCGGCATTCAATACGATGCTTGCAGCTGGGCGGTGCGTTTCTTGGCACAACGCTATGTTAACTCATCAAGCGACCCTAACAACCCAACCAACATCACAGGACCATTGACCAATGCCTTTATTGTTCAGTTTGAATTAAAAGGATTAGGCGGCAGTAGTGAAAGCTCGCTTGATGAGCGTCTAACCATGATTCCAGGCTATACACCAAACGGTGGTTTTAACTAACGCTGAGAAAGACTATTCAACACCTATACCCATCGTAAATCATTTTGCGATGCTTAATGCTGAAGAAGTTTTTGATGATTTTGAGCGATTGAAGTGCAGATAATAGCTAGGACTATTAACAAAATTCGATCGCTCAAAAGTGCTAAAAATTCAATAGCAGAAATAGTGTAAAATGGTTTGTGATGGGTATAACTATGTGTATATAATGCTAGGCATTACTAAGCTTTAGTTGATTTTTTCATGCACTTACGCACTAAATTCATGGCTTTTGCCAGCACACTTGCTCTTAGCTCTTTGGCACTTGCTAACACACCTCCTGCCTTGCTACAAAAACCGGGCGTCACACATGCGCAAAATACCACCATCAAAGGCAAACATTTAATCAACGAGATTGTTGCCATCGTTAATGATCAGGCGATCACCTTAGAACAATTAAATATCGAAGTTGCCAAAACCAAAGCACAACTTGATAGCAATCCTAATGCGCAAATTCCAGACAATCTAACGCTGCAACGCCAAGTCTTGCAGCAATTGATCAATCAAACCATTGCCCTACAAATGGCAAAACGTCAAGGGATCACGGTTAGCGATGATGAAGTCAATAACTCAATCGCCGAAGTAACCGCACAAAATGGCATTACATTGGCACAGCTCAAAGAAAAACTTAAATCCTCAAAATTAGACTACAGCACCTATTATCAAACGGTCAAAGATCAACTCATTATTAACAAACTACAGCAGCGTGCCGTGGCAGGTAAGGTTTATATCTCACCAACAGAAGTTGATAAGTATATTAAAAAGCACTTCAGTGATAATCAGACTGAGTACTTAGTTAACAATATCGTTTTATCTTTACCTGAGAACCCAACGACTGAAGATCAACAAAAAGTCATAGCCCAAGCAAAAGAGATTATCCAATCGATTAAAGACAAGAAAACCACCTTTGCTGATGCTGCCAAAAAGTACTCACAAGCAGGTAATGCAAGTAGTGGTGGTTCGCTTGATTGGAAGACACTTAACCAACTGCCAAGCATTTACCAAAATGAAGTTGAAACGCTACAAAATGGACAAATTAGCACCCCATTTATTGCTAATGGCAGTGTTCAAATTATTGAGCTCGCTGACAGCAAAACACCGGATAGTGCCAAACACTTTGTTGAGCAATATCATGTTCAACAAATCGTGATCAATACGTCCCCTGTGATGACTGACAATGATGCTAAAGCCAAATTAATGCGTATTTTAACCGCCCTTGACAATCACCAGTCATTTAGCGACCTTGCCAAGGCAAACTCTGATGCGCTTGATAATGCCGATAATGGTGGCGACATGGGCTGGATTAGCTTAAACACTCAACCGCCAGCACTAGCACAAGCGATTAAAGCCGCTAAACTAAAGAAAGTAAGCGCACCTTTTAAGGTAAACAATGGTTGGCAAATCATTGAGGTGCTTGCAAAGCGCAAACAAGATGACACCGCTAATTATCAAAAAGAGCAAGCAATGATGGCGTTATTTAACGAGAACGCACAACAAGCCTTAAAAACTTGGATGTTATCATTGCGTGATAGCGCCTATGTAGAGATTGTTGATCAAAATTTAAATTTGCCTGAGGCATAAAAAATAAAAATAAGAGACATTAAATGCATAAAGCCAAAAAGTCTTTAGGGCAAAATTTTTTACAAGATGAAAACATTATTGCCAATATCATCCATCAATCTGGAATAAAAGCAGATGATGATGTTATTGAGATTGGCCCTGGTCTTGGCGCATTGACACGCCATATTCTTAAAATCACCAAAGCTATCCAAGTGATCGAATTTGATGAAGATGTGATCCTACCATTAAAAGCTGCTTGCGCGATGTACGGCAAACTTAACATTTGCCAACAAGATGTACTCACCGTTAACTTTAATGACTTTTATCATGGCGAAAAAATAAAGCTCATTGGTAACTTGCCTTATAATATCTCCTCACCGATTCTTTTTCATTTAATCAAATACGCACCGCTTTTTAAAGATATGCATTTTATGCTACAAAAAGAAATGGTTGATCGTGTTGCTGCCACTCCATCCGAGAAGAACTATGGTCGCTTAAGTGTCATGCTGCAATATCACTTCAAATGTGAAGCGTTATTCACTGTTCCGGCAACTGCATTTCACCCTAAACCAAAAGTCGAATCGCGCATTCTGCGCTTAACTCCATATAATGAACTACCATTTATTGCTAATGATTACATGCTTTTTGCCAAGGTCGTTAAACAAGCTTTTCAGATGCGTCGCAAGACTTTGCGCAACAATCTCAAGGCGCTTGTGCCCTCAGGTGAACTAGAGAACTTACCCGTTGATTTAACACTTCGCCCTGAAAATCTAAGCATTGCTGACTTTGTTAAGCTAAGTAACCATATAGGAGCACTATAAATGGCGAGTTATGTGATTGGTGATGTTCAAGGTTGCTATACCGAATTGATGCAATTAATTGATAAAATTCAGTTTAATCCTAACGATGACAAGCTTATTTTTGCCGGTGACGTTGTTAATCGCGGGCCGCAATCGCTCGAAGTGCTGCGCTTTATTAAATCTTTAGGCAAATCTGCCAAAGTGGTTTTAGGCAATCATGATTTATATCTTCTTGCCATTGCCTATGGTTATTTACCAACTGCTAAAAAAGACACACTTAACCGCATTCTAGAAGCGGATGATAAAAGCGAATTACTCCAATGGTTGCGTCAACAACATTTTCTTTACAGCCATAAAAAACACATCATTACTCATGCCGGTATCCCACCAATCTGGTCACTTAAAAAAGCCAAACGCTTGGGGCTTGAGCTTGAATTTGTATTACAAACCGATATGTGCTTTCAGCTTTTTATGAGCAACCTATTTGGTAATGAGCCTAATTTTTGGCAAGATGACTTAGAAGCAGTTAACCGTTGGCGCTGCATTGCTAACTACTTCACACGCATGCGTTTATGTGATCAGGATGGTCGTTTGGACTTTTCTTTTAAAGGTGAACTTAAGAACAAACCTGATCATCTTGATGCATGGTTTAATATTCCTAATGCCAAAATTGATGCCAAATACACACTTGTGTTTGGTCACTGGGCAGCACTTAATGGTGTGAGCAATAATCCACGCTGCATTGCAATTGATACAGGTTGTGTTTGGGGTGGCAAATTAACGGCTTACTGCATTGATACACAGGAAATCCATCAGGTTGATGCAATTAATTTAATTAAGGAGAGCGAATAAATGGCAAAAATATTGGTTATCCACGGACCTAACTTAAACTTACTAGGTCAACGCGAGACGGATATTTACGGCACTGCAACATTAGACAATGTAAATAACAAGCTTATTGAGCTTGCTGAGTCAAAAAAAATGCATTGCAGCTGTTTTCAGTCAAACCATGAAGGCGCGATCGTTGATCAATTGCAGCAAGCTCAAGGCAATTATGACTTTATTATCATTAACCCAGCAGCTTACACACATACTAGTGTCGCCATCCGTGATGCACTCCTTGCCATCAACATCCCTTTTATTGAAACACATCTATCAAACCCCGATAAACGCGAGCTTTTTCGCCATCATTCTTACTTATCTGACATTGCTTACGGCATCGTTTCCGGTATGGGGGCTAAAAGCTATGAACTTTCCATGCATGCGGCGATTGATTATTGTCAACACAATTGCATATAACGGTTTACAAGATAATATCTAGATAAAACCCACGCCTAAAAAGCGAAAACAACACGTGACATTTTGATCATTTGCCGCAACAATGTCTGGTTGGAATGAGTTAAACATAAAGTTAAATTTAAACAAAGGTTAATTAAAACAGATGGATATTCAAAAGATTGAACAACTGATCGCATTGATTGAAAAATCAAATGTTAACGAAATTGAAATCAAAGAAGGCGAAACTTCCATTCGCATCACTGGCAGTCATCCTCAACCTGTGAATGCTTTGGCTCCACAGCAATTTATTCATCATACCCCTGCTGCTATGCCGCAACAAACTGCTACTTTTGAACCACAAACTCAACAAGCTGCATCTGCTGCAAAACCAGCTGAAACCTTGCCACAAGGCAAACAGGTTAAGTCACCGATGGTTGGCACTTTCTATCAATCGCCTTCACCGGGTGCTTCTTCTTTCGTCACTGAAGGTCAAGCCGTAAAAGCAGGTGATACCTTATGTATTATTGAAGCAATGAAGATTATGAATCAAATCGAAGCTGATCACTCTGGTACTGTGCTTAAAATTCTTGTTGAAGATGGTTCCCCCGTTGAATACGATCAACCTCTTTTCATCATTAGCTAAGCCAATCACTTATTGATAAACACAAAAATAGTTTTTAACAGGTTTGATATGATTAAAAAACTCTTAATTGCAAATCGCGGTGAAATTGCACTTAGAATCCTTCGTGCATGCCGCGAACTAGGCATTAAAACCGTTGCCGTTCATTCAACGGTTGATCGCGATTTAATGCATGTAAAACTCGCTGATGAAACCATTTGTATTGGGCCTGCCAGCCCCACAAATAGCTATTTGCATATTCCTGCAATTATCGCTGCCGCTGAAGTCTCTGGCGCTGATGCAATTCACCCAGGTTATGGCTTTTTATCAGAGAATGCTGACTTTGCCGATGCCGTAGAATCTAGTGGCTTTATCTTTGTTGGTCCACGCGCTGAAAGCATTCGTGTGATGGGGGATAAGGTTGCCGCGATTCAAGCTATGAAAGAAGCAGGTGTGCCATGTGTACCTGGCTCCAATGGCCCAATTAGCAAAGACCCACAAAAAAATCTAGCTATGGCTGATAGCATTGGTTATCCAATTATGATCAAAGCTGCCGGTGGTGGTGGCGGTCGTGGCATGCGTGTTGTGCGTAAAAAAGAAGACTTACTGAAATTTATCGAAATGACACAAGCTGAAGCAAAGATGGCTTTTAATAATGACATGGTTTATATGGAGAAATTCCTTGAAAACCCGCGTCATATTGAAATTCAAGTCTTTGGTGACGGTGAGGGCAATGCCATTCATTTATTTGAACGCGACTGCTCAACACAACGTCGTCATCAAAAAGTCATTGAAGAGGCGCCTGCTGTAGGATTAACTGACGAGCAACGTGCTGAGATCGGCAAACGCTGTGTTGATGCTTGTAAGATGCTTAAATATCGCGGGGCTGGAACTTTTGAGTTCTTATACGAGAATGGTGAATTCTACTTCATCGAGATGAACACACGTATTCAGGTTGAACACCCAGTGACTGAGTCAATCACCAATATCGATTTAATTAAAGAGCAAATCCGCATTGCTTCAGGTGGTTCACTAACATTTAAACAAGAAGACATCAAGATCATGGGGCATGCAATTGAGTGCCGTATCAATGCTGAAGATCCTGAGAAAATGATGCCTTGCCCTGGCAAGATTGATATCTATCACGCCCCAGGTGGACCTGGTGTGCGTGTTGACTCACACATTTATTCTCAATACTTCGTGCCACCTAATTATGACTCAATGATTGCTAAAGTCATCGTTCACGCACGCACACGTGATATCGCCATTCAGCGCATGCAAAGTGCACTTGAAGAAATGATTATCAGCGGCATTAAAACAAATATTCCATTGCATCATAAAATTCTTGCTGAGCGCGAATTCCAAAATGGTGGTACTAATATCCACTATCTTGAAAAAATGCTAGAGCGTGATAAAGCATAAAATCATGTTGTGGAAAGAATTATCCCTTACTTGTCTTAAAGCTAACCTTGAAGCATTAGAAGACTATCTTTTAGCACAAGGCGCTTGTTCTGTTACTTATCAAGATGCTAAAGATCAGCCAATTCTTGAACCTAAAGCAGGCGAAAATCCGCTATGGGATGAAGTGGTTTTAGTTGCACTTTTTACTGAAGAATATCAGCTATCTGACATTACCACATCACTTGATGAAAGCGCATTAAAGCTCAATATTATTGGCGACATTCATACACGTGAATTTGCTGATCAAGATTGGACACGCACGTGGATGGACGATTTCAAACCGATGCAATTTGGGCGTCGCTTATGGATTTATCCAAGTTGGTGCACACCAGAAATCCATAGTGACGATCAAGTCAACATCCTCCTTGATCCAGGGCTTGCCTTTGGTACAGGGACACATCAAACAACTGCTTTGTGTCTTGAATGGCTTGAGCATCATGTCTCTGCCAAAGATCATGTAATCGATCTCGGCTGCGGTTCTGGCATTTTGGCAGTTGCTGCCAAGAAACTAGGCGCGCATGACGTCATTGCTATTGACAATGATCCACAAGCGATTTTAGCAACCCACGCTAATGCTGAGAAAAATGACATTAATGCTAATTTCACTGCTTATCTACCAGATGAAGCACCTAAGTCAGTCAAAGCCGATATTTTAATTGCCAATATTCTTGCCGGTATCTTAATTGACCTTAAAGAAATTATTGCTGATTTTGTTAAACCGCATGGCAAGCTTGCTTTATCGGGTATTTTACAAGAGCAAGTGGATGATATTATCAAAGCATTCTCACCTTATTTTGTATTAAATGAACCCACTTTCAAGGATGAATGGACATTAATATCAGGCATTCGCAAGCCGTAAAAAAGCATGAAAATCGGTCAGTTTCACTCAGATAATATGTTATTTTTGGCACCCATGGCAGGCGTGACTGACTTACCCTTTCGTAAGCTGTGTAAAACACATGGTGCCGGTTGGGTCGTATCAGAAATGGTTTGGTCACACAAGCATCTATATGAAACGACCAAAACACAACGCCGTATTGATCATAGCGATGAGGTCGCCCCCAAGATTATTCAAATCGCTGGCGGGGATCCTGATATGCTTGCTGAATCAGCGATTTTAAACGTTGAAAAAGGTGCCGATATTATTGATATCAATATGGGCTGTCCGGCTAAAAAAGTCTGCAATAAATTAGCAGGTTCTGCACTGATGCAAAATGAGCAATTAGTCGATGAAATTCTCTGTGCCGTCGTAAATGCAGTCAATGTCCCTGTGACCTTAAAGATTCGTACCGGTTGGAGCAAGAATAATAAAAATGCCTTAAAAATTGCGCAGATTGCAGAGAATGCGGGTATTCAAACACTTACTATTCATGGTCGTACGCGCGATCAGAAATATACAGGTCATGCTGAATATGATCTCATTGCTGAAATTAAACAGCGCATTAATATACCCGTCATTGCTAATGGTGATATCACCGCACCTGAAAAAGCCAAACAAGTCCTTGAGTATACCCAAGCTGATGCCTTAATGATTGGCAGAGCTGCGCATGGCAATCCTTGGCTATTTCAGCAAATCAACGACTTTTTGCAAACTGGAAGCTATCATCCATCACCTAACTTCACACAAAAATTAAATATCATCATTGAGCATGTCAAAGCCATGCATAACTTTTATGGTGATTACATGGGCGTACGTTTTGCGCGCAAACACATTACTTGGTATTTTGAGCAAATCCCAGAATTTGATTTGACTCAAGCCCGTCAACTCTTTAATAAATTAACAACGCCTAAAGCTCAGATTGATTTTTTAGCTAATAGTCCTAGCTATTAGCTGCAATCCAATCACACAAAAGTATCAAAAACTTCTTCGATATTAAACACTGCAAAATGATTCACGAGCGTTATAAAATCCGCTATCCTAACCTGCATATTTATATTATGTACTTAACCTTAAAATGCTTATCAACTCTGATACAATTGCCGCAATTGCTACAGCACCTGGAAAGGGTGGCGTGGGTATTATTCGCATTTCCGGCAAAGAGTCTTATGCAATTGCGCATAAGATTGCACAAACGCCTCTTAAAGCAAGACATGCTCACTTTCTGCCATTTAAAGACATCAATGATGAAACATTAGATCAAGGTATTGCATTATATTTCAAAGCACCTCATTCCTATACCGGTGAAGATGTTGTTGAGCTGCAAGCCCATGGTGGTCCCGTGGTATTAAACCTTATTTTACAGACCGCTATTGAACACGGTGCACGCCTTGCCAAGCCTGGTGAGTTTACCGAACGTGCTTACCTTAATGACAAAATTGATTTAGCTCAGGCTGAAGCGATTGCAGATATGATTGATGCTTCATCTGAACAGGCAGCTAAGTCAGCGATGCGATCATTACAAGGAGATTTCTCTCAGCATATTGACACCTTAGTTGAATCTTTAATTCACTTACGCATTCATGTTGAAGCAGCGATTGATTTTCCTGAAGAAGAAATCGACTTTTTAGCTGATGAGCATATCAAAACACAATTATTACAAGTGCAGCAGAATGTTGACTCAGTGCTGCATAACTCCAAACAAGGTGCACTATTACGTGAGGGAGTTGAGATCGTCATCGCTGGCAAACCAAATGCCGGTAAATCAAGCCTATTAAACGCCTTAGCCGGCAAGGAAAGTGCAATTGTTACCGATATTGAAGGAACCACTCGTGATACCTTACGTGAATATATCCAAATAAATGGCATTCCTGTGCATATTATTGATACTGCCGGACTTAGAGTCAGCAATGACGTGATTGAAACCGAAGGTGTTAGACGCGCGTTGGAGGCAATTAAAAAAGCTGATCATATCCTATTGGTTGCTGATATCAATGACACCAAAGATCACAAGATCACAGAGCTTGCCCCTGAGTTTTTCACGCACATTCCTAGTCATATTCCAATTACCTATATCTACAACAAAGTGGATCTTAGCGATGCTCATAAAGAAAATCACGACAATCACCTGTATATTTCTGCTAAACATGATATTGGCATCAATAAATTACGCGATTATCTGCTTAAAGCCATTGGCTATGAGCAAACAACTGAAGGCGTTTTTACCGCCAGAAAACGTCACATTAATGCCTTACGTCAAGCCCAAAGCCATCTGGAGATGGCGTTTACCCACTTAACGCATAAAGATGGTGAACTATTAGCCGAAGAGTTAAATCTTGCCCAAAAGCAACTTTCCTCGATTACTGGTGAGTTTAGTGCGGATGATCTATTAGGTGAGATATTTAGTAGTTTTTGTATTGGGAAATAAGTAATCTCTAAATGCAACTTGAGTTTTATTGAATAACACCACACCACATTCTAGCCCCTCCACCGCCAAGCGCCTCTGGATGATCAGAATAATTATCTCCTCCTGAGTGAATCATTAAGCTATGCCCTTTAATTTCGTTTAAGTTATGTATTCTAGGCGCAAATACCGGTGAGTTGGCATCACCTTCTTTATCAACATATAATATCGGTAGATCGCCCAAATGCCCATTACCATAAGGTCCTTGATGACTTCCTTTATTGTTGGGATCCCAATGCCCACCAGCTGCCATACCACCCTTATCGCAACTGGGATTTTGATGAATAGGGGTTAATTCCAGATAGCACTGGTTTGTACTATCAAAGTGATGTTAGCCCTTATTACATATAGGTTGTAGCCACTTGCTTTTCAGTCAAATTTAGCAAGTACACTTTCCACAATTCCTTTAATGTCAAGGCTTTGAGCGTTTCCACAAAAAACAAAATTTCCAAGCAGGCTAATATGTTGCCATGCTACAGGTGAAAGCCGCTTAATTTGCTTACACAGTTTTTCATCACCTCTTGCCTCAGCCTGTGTTAATAGCTCTGATAGTAATGAAGCGTTGTAATAAATAATACAGCAAGCTAATACTCGATTGCATTGATTACTGATTTCAAGCGCATTTTCAGACTTACCAAGGATTTTTTTGCCATTGACTTGGAATAACGCAGAGCGTATTTGATGGAAGGCTTCACCACGATTTAATGCTCGATGTACATTTCTTCTTAGCTGAATATCATCGATATATCTGAGCATGTAAATACTCATAATGATCTTATCAAACTCAATTAGCGCTTTAAGCGTTCTATTTTTTCGAGAGTATGATGACAGTTTTTTTATGATCGTACTTTGTGACACATCTTTGCGCGCAATAGATGCCAAAATTCGTTGGATTTCATCCCACTCACTGGTGATTAGCTCTTCATCAATGATGCTAGATGGCTTAATTATGTCATTTTTAAAGCCTTTCATATCTTTGAAAGCAACCAATGATTGTTCTGCTTTTAAGTGCATCTGCGTAATTCTTGGCATAAAGTCATAACCAAATAAATACAATAACGCAAAATTAACACGATTTATTGAATGCATATCACCTGAGACGGCTTTGATTTTTAAATCGCTGTTGTTATTGTAGATGATATCCAAAACATAATGGCTCTCATGTTCATTAGCGCCAATGATCTTAGTGCTTACAGGTAGATGATTAGCAATTAAGCTATAAGAGACAACGCCTTTACCATAACCAAAATACTTTGTGGAATATCGGGATAACACGGTTTGATATTTGGTTTCGAGCTTTTGCCCATCTAAACTCGCATGAATACCATAATCAGAGAGATTGTAGTATTTAAATATGGGTAAATCGGAAATGGCATCTATGATAATATCACCTGCTTCAACCAATGAATCCACTCGGATAAATTTACCCTCCATATCAATGAGGTTTTGATAACTGACATCAGATGACTCTGCTGTTTTTTTATGTCCTATGGCTTCACCTTGTGATACAAGATAAGCTTTAATATGCTCAGGCTTAGCCTTTGATTTGGCACCCCTGCTCACAAGGTGGCTTAAGCTATCATAGAAGTTTGTTTTGTTAGCGGTAAAGTCAATAACGTCAGCAATACCAATGGTTTTGAATTTCTCATAGTACGGATTATCAGCTGCATCAGCTTCTTTTTTGTAGGGCAATTTCCAAGTAATAATATTGTCTTTGTCTACGTTGATTTTAATATGCTTGTTTGCACCAGACTTAATGCGTTGATTAACACCTTTATACAATTCATTGAGTGTATCTTTTAATTCAATGAGTATTTCATTTATTGGCTTGGTATTTATACAATCCGCTAGCGATGTTAAGATCGTCTTTTTGTCTTTTCCCCATATGTGATTAGCAATTAGTTCAGCTTCCAAGCTGCGATAACCAACACTATCTGGAATAAAGATATTACCAGCAGATATCGCTGTTGATAAAGCTTGATAGAGTGCCATTTCATAGCGTTTAATATCAATGTAGCTCAAGTTTTTCGTTCTTTTAGATTTAGGTGAGGTTTTGACTGCCTTTTTATAAAAAATGTATTTGCGTTTTGATTTGGGAATAAACTCTATTGGCACGCCTTTAGCAACAGGGTCTTTTGTCTTATCTGATGATTGCCAATATGCTTTGGCATATTCTAGACCGTCCTTTAATGCCGTTTCATTATTAAAATCAATACATAAACTCAATGCGATATTGCGTAAGTTGCGCTTTCTGGCAGCATTTTCACGAGCATAATAGCGCCATACATACCCTTCTTCATCAAGGTCTGGTTTGGCAAGTTTATCAGTGAAGTCGGTAAATTTGTCTTCGTTAACAATTTCATAACAGTTTGGTCTAATCTCCTCAGGTGCGACTTCTTTATCATGAACAATTTTCAGCATTTTGCTTGCAATTATCTTATCTCTACTAGCTTTTACCTTAGCCTCATAAACACAGTTTCTTGCTTCTGTTGACGCTTCGGTTTCATACCAGTTGGTTTTATAAATAAAATAGTCTATCAGGTGGTCATTGATCTTGGTAAATCTTTGCCAAATCAAGCAAAGCATTAATAGTCTAGCCTTTTGCTTGCTAAATGCACGTACTCGATATGAGTCGTAGTAATCACACAACTCAGAGTAATATTGTAAATTCTGTCTTGATATGCCCAACTTAGAAACCATATGCTTTGACTTTTCAAAGACCATCAAAATATTATTTTGTTTTGCTAGTTCTTTTTCCATCTCGCTAGTAGTTAGACCTTTGGGATCTTTTTTAAGTAGAGCAAGATCAGAAATTGTTTTTTCGTTGGAAATAAGCCCATCAATAGTGACTCGGGATGCCTTATCCAAAAGGTTGCCCAATTTTGTAAGCAATCTCTTTTCTTCTCGTGTAATGGCTCTTGATACTATTGATTGCAGTGTTGAATACTTTGGACGAACTATTTGATATTGTTCACAGTAGTGCAATAATTCATCAAAAATAAATCGTGGTGTTAAGTCCCTTTGAGATAAACGATTTGCCTGCTTAGTAAGTTCAAGTTCAAACTTGGCGTCATATCTACGATATCCATAAGCCTGCATTATAAAGCGTTGGGTCGCATAGTGTTTGTTTCTATTAACTGCTTTGATTTTCTTTGAGCTATTAGGGTAATATCTATTTTGGATGTAGTTGACATCGTCTTTAACTTGATTAAAATCAAATGCATAAAAATTTCGCGTTGCTCTGAAATACCCTACTTGTAAAACATAGTTTATCTTATTGTGAGTTTCCGTTTCATTATCTAAATACTCAGTATCTTCAGAGGTTATCTCAAATAATGACTCGCGGTCTTTTGGGTCAATTTTTGGAATTTCAAATAGCTCCTCAAATTCGTTCTGATTCAAAATTTTTAGGCTATTATAAATTGCCATTCAGTGTCCTCACTTATTCACTGAAGTTACGCACTTTTAAATTTCTCACATTCATGTTTCATTTTTAAATACATTTGATAACTTGCTTGATTCGCC
>NZ_JBQAJM010000023.1:0-38151 GCF_052030685.1 Cysteiniphilum sp. 19S12-1 | reverse complement strand
TTGCGTAAGAAAGCAGCCTGGGGAAATCAGACTTTAAGCACTATTTTGGCTCAAGGTTTTTAGATGGGACAGCCGTGCCCTTGACCCAGGAAGTTCAGTGGGTGCTGATGATGTTTCGTATAGAGTCATCGCAGATTTATTTGAGGGATTAGTTAATTTGAATCAAAGCAATCAAGTTGTACCAGGTGTGGCAAATTCATGGGATATCTCAAGTGATGGGCTTGTATATACATTCCACTTACGTAAAAATGCGAAATGGTCAAACGGAGAGCCGGTAACCGCAGAAGACTTTGTTTATGCATTTAGAAGAAATGCAGATCCAGCACAAGCCTCTCCGCAGAACGTATTCTTTTTGCCAATTAAAAATGGTAAGCAGGTTATTAATGGGCAATTACCAACAAAAGATTTAGCCATTAAAGCCCTTTCAAAGGATACGTTGCAGATTACGCTAGAGGTTCCATCACCCACTTTCTTACAAAGTCTTGCTGTACCGATCATGTTTCCATTATATCAACCAGCCATTAAAAAATGGGGGAATCAATGGATACAACCTGGGCATATTGTCGGCAATGGGGCGTATATGCTTAAAAAATGGGTGGTGAATGGCTACTTATTGGAAGAGAAAAATCCTTACTATTGGGATGAGAAAAATGTGAGAATTCCATTTATCAAATTTTTGCCGACAAATGCTTTAGACGGTTATAACCATTATCGAGCCGGTTCTGTTGACTTTACAGATACGCCGTCAGGTGTCAAATTATCAAAGTTAAAATCACAGTTTACAGATCAAGTTTATAACGTACCTTATTTAGCGGTTGTTTATTACTGGATTAATATGAAAAAACCAGCGTTTCAAGATATCCGTGTACGAAAAGCATTAAATATGGTTATCGATCGCCATCTGATTACAGATCAGTTGGTCGGTATGGGTAGAACACCTGCTTATGGTGTAGCACCTGATAGTATACAGCATGGTGCGTTTAAAGAACTGTATAAGACACTTCCATCTTATGCTTGGGTTAATTGGTCGATGTCAAAACGAATTGTTGAAGCTAAAAAATTATTGATGGCAGCAGGATTTAGCGCAAAACATCCGTTGCATTTTGAGTTGAGCTATAACACCAGCGAATATAATAAGCAAATAGCACTTTCTGTCATGCAAATGTGGCAGCAGGCATTTAAAGATAGTATTGATGTCAAGTTGCATAATGATGAATGGAAAGTCTATATTGAGGAGGTAAATAAAGGCAACTTTGATATCGCGAGAATGGGCAGTAATGCAAGTATTAATGCGGTAAATGAATTTGTTTACGCATTGACCTGTAATGCACCATCTAATAGTGGAGGCTCTTGTATCCCCTCAATCAATAAAGATTATCAAGCAGCGACTCATGCTATAAATCATAAAGATTATAATCATTACATGAGAAGCGCTTTAACTACGGCAATGAATGCCTATTTGACTATTCCAATTTATAATGCGACATACACTAACTTAGTTAAACCACGCATTGGTGGCTATGATCCAACTTATAATAATTTAGATTTTATTTATTCTAAGTGGTTTTATTTTAAATAGTGGAAAGGTATGTCTCTGTTTAAGCGGGCGCTAAGATGGTCGATCACAAACGGTGCCGCTCACAGTGCCTAGATCCTTCCATTGACCATACATTTTAGATGAGGGTTTATTTCCTCGAGTCCACCATTTGGCTTGATATTCATTATCGTTATATGCGACAACATCGCCACTATGGTAGGCAATGCTTGAATCCCATTTAAATACGATACCCTTAGGTATTTCAAATAATTTCCAACCACTATTAGGTGTCGTTGGCACAACATTTTTTGACACCCAATATTGTGCTTGCCAAAGATATTTATGGTAGTTGACAACATCTCCAGCATTATAATGGTCTTGCGTAGTATCACCAAAATCTGGATATTGTTTGGCATTTGGGTCCTGACAATCATTTACTATATGATAGTTAACCGTTAAGTCTGATGTGATTTGACTATTTTCAATATTGATAGTAGCTGTTTGTGATCCTGAAATAACATTGGATGTATCCATATTAATGCTAAATGTGCATGAATCACCAGTAAAGAGCACTTTAGATTCACATTGCTGTGAAAAGTTTGTTGATAAAGGATGGCTAAGTCCAGTTACTTTACCCAGTTTTGCAGAAACTAAACCAATATTTGTAATCGTAATCTGTTTCGTTGTTACGCTTTGCTGTTGTGATGTATTAAAATCAATCTTATCTTGTGAAAAAGCAAGTTTTGGATTTATGGTAATCTGAAAGTCGTAAATCCCCAGACCCCAAGTCCCAAAGCGTATTGTATTGATACTGGGTATATAACTTATATCTTGTGTCATAAAGATTGGCGTTTTAGCATCTAGTAAACTAAACCATTGTCTTAGTAGAGTATCAAAAACAAAAGGACCAAGAGTAGTACCTACAAAAACAAGTCGTCCATCGGGTGTTCCTTGTAGTTTTTGTGCTATGAGAGCAGAGTGAGGAAGTATGCCTGATACATTTTGCATTGTTGTTCCATCATCTTCGCTATACCAGGAATTATTCGTACTTGCAGGACAGTAAAATAAGATGTTCTTATAATCCACAGGAGATACCCATAATACACAGTCACTCGTTTCATTCATCGGTAAATGATCACTGATAAGTAACCAGTTATCACCTTTATCAGTACTTCTGTATAAGCTATTGCCACGAATAACATATAAAATATTAGGGTCAGCACTATATTGATCAAATCCACTAAAATTACCACTTGAATTGTTTGGTGAGCTGTACTTTAAAGTGTAAGTTTGATTTTCATTCGACCATATTGCTTCAAATAGTTTAGAAGCGTTCCAGATCCAAACGATATTATCAGGATGCTCTTTGTCGATCATTACTCTAAAATTAGCACTATAGGGTATTGGTAAAGTAAGCGCATGATCAGTACTTATTGCTCGGATACCTAAGAAATTACTACCGTTATATTCAGGTGCTGGAGGTGTGATGCTAACGGGATTATTTCCTCTTAATTGCCAGATAACATGACTAAGCTCACTGGATATAAATGTTCCACCATCACCATAAGGTGCTTGCGTAAAATGCAAAAGAGAGTCTTGATCTGTTTGACTAAACGAAGTTTCATCACCCTGATCTTGTGTTCCTATAACAATGTCGTCGGGATTCTGCCAACCTGTCACCATAGATTGTCTGTATATTTCAGCGGTTTGAGCTCCATATAAAGTGATATTATAGTAGACTTCATTGGGTAATTGATAATCATAATACTCCCCTGTCGTCCATTGATTTATATCAGTTATTGTCCAATCTTTATAGGATCGATAAATGCCACCATCGGTACTATTTAATGTAAATAGTTTGCCTGATTTATCATAAAAAAACTGCGATGAGCCATGATCTGCATGGATACGAACTCGCGAACGCATATCTTGATCATTCGGTAAAGCAACTTGGTGCATCCACCATATATTAGGGGTTAGAAAACTTTTGGCTCCATCAAATGAAAATGCTGGATTCATGTATCCACCAATTAGGATATTTGGATTTTCAGGGTCTGTTGAAATGAAATCACCAGGGTAGCTAGAGCCTGGCTGCATTACCCATGATGCACCACCATCAGTACTTGTTAAGTACTTGTAATCATCATCTCGATTACAAATAATAAGTAAACGACTATCACCACCAATAACGAATCGATCACTGGGTTTATATTGCCATGACCCTAGCTTGGTAAATGTAGATTCATTATTTTTTAATTGATAGAAGTTACCGTTTCTAGTTAGGTAAACATTACCATTATTGGGTTGATTATTGTAACGAGGTGAGTATAAGCTCATTTTCTGTTTACTGCCAAAATCTTCAAGTACACTAAAGTGACTACCGTCATCAATGGAAACATAAACTCTTTGGTCATCAGTAGCGTATAGTTTCCATTGTCCTGTATCTGTTTGGCGATTTATGATCAATTGAGTAATATTGTCTAACAAACCCTGAGATGATTGCCAAGTTGTACCATCATTATCAGTATATTTTATTTGACCATTATTAATGGCGACTAACAGTCGTTGCTTATGGTCAGTTGATTGCGTAAATATCATACTGTTAAATCGATAAGGGAGTTGACCTGATATTAATTTAAAATCATCTCCTGCTAAGCTGCCCTTAAAGATAGATTGCGTTCCTCCAGAATGTCCACATGTCATTCCCCAAACAGTGTTATCACGCTCATCAAATTCAGTCATCTGCCAACAACCTGGTTGATTATCAGGGCCTTTGGAGAGCCATGTGCCGTACTGTGGATGAGCCACTGATTGACTGTTTTTCAAAAGCTGTAGTTCTTGATGAATCTGCTTTGCTTCGGATGGGCTTCTATCACGGTTTTTCTCGCTAAGCTTAGGCCTAGTATCATCGTCATCGTCATCATCGTCATCGCCAACGATCATACTCATTGGTTTAGCGTTATATCTTATCTGATTATCATGTTGATAATATAAATATTGTAAGTACATGCTTATGCTAATTCCCAACATAAGCATAAGCAAAGCAATGATGATTAATTGTATCCGTCTTTTCATAATCCCCCCAGATTAAGTTTGATTTCGATATAAATACCTTATGATTGAGCGAGCTAATATTGATTAATTAAACTAATTGTCAATAAGATTTCTTGTTTTATTATTACTTATGTTTTTTAAATTCTAAGGAATATACTATACCGCTCGTGCTCGCAATGACAGCCTCTGACTTGTCATCCTACTAAAGATAGTGCCATTAAGTTATAAATGAATTTTAACTTAAAATAATGAATGTCATTTTAATACTTATGTTTTCCTTATACGATCAAAGGGTTTTATAGATGTGGTTTAGAGCAAGCTATTGTTCTGATCATTATTTATAAAACACAGGTGTTTGCCTTTATACTCTAGAGCATCGAATATTCATTTGGTCTTTAATGTAAAAAGGTAATATACATTGTTATGTCTATATGACATCTGTAAACAGATTAGTTGTATTGACTGTAAATATTAATTCGGGGAATTATTTATTATGAAAAAAAAGAAAATATGTAGCGCTATATTGACTTGTGTGATAGGAGGGGCATTGCCTTTTATGGCAATGGCTCAGGCAAATAGTAGCCCTTCGGCTAAGTTTTCATTACCACAAGGTATTACTGCCGAGGAATCTCATTCTGGTAATCAATGGTGGATCAATGAAAAGGTTATATTCAAAAACACATCACAGAGTCCTGTGACTATATCAAGCACGCCTTTGTATTTTGGTGACTCTCAAAATATTGGTTGGGTAGGTGTTGATTTGACACATGTGACTAATGCTTGGAAATATCATGCTAGTGAAAGCTTGGTTCAGCAATTAAATGATAACGGCAGATCGATAAGTGTTTATGCAGTGAAGCCAAGCGCTGATTGGTCAGGTAAAGTAAGTCCTATCGTATTGCAACCAAATGATTATATTACCGTAAACTTTGGTGTTTCAGCACCTAATAAGGTATATCTCCCTGGCGTTAATCCTCAACCAGTAGTCAGTAATGGGACCTTAAACTTTAGTTTTGATAATAGCAATATCCCAGCAGATGCAACTTATACAATCAATAATAAATTGACCAATGCAGTTGTAAAAAGCTTTTCACAAAGTGATTTGATAAAACTAGGTGGTAAAGTAAGCTTACCTGCGGGTGAGTACTTGGTTTTTGCGCATACTAGTCAACATGGCGTGTTGACCTTATCATCTAGTGATGTGGTAATTAAAGGCAATGAAACTGTGAATGATAAAATAACCTATACAGCACCGCATGTCGAATCATCAAATGTGAGCTTTGTCTTGGGTGTTGTCAAACCGCAAGGTGCTTTACCACTTCAGCTAAGTATTACTGATCAAACATCAGGAAAAACGCAAACATTGACAATAGATTGGGATAATGATACTAAAGGCATTAGCTTATTGGATGGTCATACATACCATTTCTCAATCAATGAGCAAACGATTAATGGTCAGAAATATGACTTTAATTTCAGTAGTAATGATATTACATTGCAAAGTAGTCAAGATAATTACCAGATTAAAATTAGCGCAGATGTAACGCCAATTATTAAGACTCAGAAAGTATCAGTTAGCGTGTCTGGACTCGTTGCAGATGATACAACAACACTAAGTTTTATCAAAGAAGGAAAAACAGTTGCGACTAAAGAAACTGGAAACACCAGCAATCTAACCTTGGATTTAGAGCCAGGACAATATACGGTTCAAGCAAGTTCAGTTATTGATGGTGATTATGAATATGATGCCGCTCAACAGACAGTTACTATTTTAGATAATAATAATACCAATAGCGTTAAGATGGACTTCATAGCTAAAAAAGTAACACCGCATGATGCCGCCGTAAAAGGTTGGCCTAGTCAATATATTGGTATGGGTGCTATTACGACGAACACAATGGCAAATGTTGATAGATTTAAATCACGTGAGCCATTTGATGCGGTCTACACTTACAGTGATGGCGGTGGATTAGGTAAATCAGGTGATGTTTATGACCCTGAAGCGACTAAAACCACAAATTTGATTAAGTTTGCTAAAGCGATTGATGATGCTACGTCAAAGAATAAAGAATATAATATGAGCATCCACCCGATTGTAGTCACCTATACTGCGAATTTCTCGGGAGGATTGAACTCAGATTTATCATCCAAAGATCATATTGAAGCTAGATTTGAAAATATTTATTTTATTGCTAATAAGCTTCAATCAGCTTACACAAATGATGGTTTGCCAGGTACGATAGTTGTTAACCCTGACTTTGCTTCAGTATTTCAAAACTGTACCTATTACAACTGCCAAGTAAACTGGGGTAGCGCAAGTGGCGTCGCTGGTGATGTAACTAAGATTGATGTTAAACCTGCTCTAGATGCAGCAATCAATGATCTTATAAATAAAGGTGTTATTACCAAAGACGGTCAGGTATATCAAGAGTATGAAAAATATTCAGAAAAATATCTAAACACAAATCCTGAAAACGATTTTGCATTATACGTGCAAACGATTAACTGGTGGATAAAAACCATCGCCCCTAATATTCCATTTGGATGGTCAGGCAATATTTATGTGAATGAAGATATCAAGATTTTACCGTCGGTTCCATTGCCGCAAAAATATGCCTATATTGGCGGTGGTATTAATTGGATTCATTATGCAGATAAAGATGGCTCAATTAATAATGAGTTAATTAATATTCTAGCGAAACGTGAAGCGGAATTCTTGAAGCTTACTAATGTATATAACGTTAATAATCCATACAATCCAGATTTTTATGCACTTGATAAATATGGACAAGATGTAATATATCAAAATAGTACAACAAATAATTATACAGTTGGGCAAGGAAGATTGTTTAATGCTTTAGATTGGCAAGTGTATTTTTCATTTGTTCAAGGCTTACATGTCGATCTTGCTAATGCACCCATTATGTTATTCCAATTACCTGGAAGTCACTTGTCAACTAAAAATGACACAACCATTAATGATTATGCTTCTACGGCAACAGACTATGTGTTTGGTAGTGATACAGCTTTGAGTAGTTCAAATCTTAAAGCATTTGAAAATGTACCATTTACTTCATATACACAGGGGCTCTACAGAACAAAAGATAACAATACATTTAGCTATCTATTTGATAATATCAGTAATGAGCCACCATATAATTGGACAGTGTCCCATATAGAAGATTTGCAAAAAAATATGGGTGTATTCTCAATCCTATGGGGATCTTTGGGGCCTGCTTCAGTCAGTATTGCTTATCCAACAGGAGGAAATGAAGATAATGGTTGGTTGGCAGATAAAATCCATGCTTATTATTCACAGCATGGTCTAAAGCCTGTTAATCTAAATAATACTTTGAAATTATCATGGGTTAATGCGCCACAAGTTGATAGCATTACCAAGAGCTCTGCGCATGCTGCTTGGGGTGCTAAAGTAGCAGGACAAAGTGAGCAAGTAACTTATAGCTATGTTTTAACAGATAGCAATGGTAACGCGATTAAATCAGGCGCAGGTACAAGTGCTTCTTTTGCTAACTTGTCTGCAGGAGATGCTTACACCCTTAAAGTAACGGCTACTGCTGATGGTTGTAGTGCATTAATTAAAGAAGTTTCATTTAAAACAAATGCAAACAACAACCAATCTCAAGAAACTTTGAATTGGTCAACGTCTCCAAATGTGAGCAATATTACGGATAGCGGTGCTACAATTAACTGGAGTGCTGCTGCCTCACCTAATGCTGAGACAGTAAGTTATTCCTATGTTGTTAAGCAAGGTGATACGCAAATTGCTAGTGGTGCTGGTGAAAGTGCTAATTTGTCAGGTTTGACTGCAAATACGCAATATACGGTTATTGTGACGGCAAGTGCTGCTGATTGTGCTGATATATCAACACAGACTCAGTTTACTACGAGCAAAGCAACACCTTCAAACTTAACAAACACTTGGAAAGCAAATGCTGTTTATACTGGTGGTGATATTGTGATTTATAACAATCACCGTTATAAAGCAAACTGGTGGAATCAAAATGATGAGCCTGATATAAATTCAGGTGCAGGAAAGGTATGGACTGACCTTGGCGTGTATTATGTTAGTAAAATTCAAGCTAGCTTTTTAGGAAGTGTGCCAAATGCAGATACTGTTTCGATTGATGTTAATGGTAAATCACAATCTGTAAGTATCTCAGGTGGTGATATCCCATTGGCACAAGGAAGCTATACACTTAACGTTTCACCAATTATCGACACAAATAATAATGCGGTCTATGTGGCAAGCGTATCTCCTTCTACCGTGAATGTGACGGCTGATGCTAAGAGTAGCATTCCTGTAAGCATCGTATTTAGTCGTTCAACACTGCACTATGATGATGTGAGTTTCTCATTATCAGGATTGCCAGAAGGTGCAACGGCTAAAGCGATAGTATCTAATGGTCAATACAGTGAAAATATTGCATTGACTTCAACAAGCGATGTGCTTTCGCATGTTCCTGCAATTGGTACTTATCACGTTAGCTTTCAAGGTGTGCGTTATAATGGCAATGTTTATATTACTAATGATGCAATAACCATTAAGGATGGCGCTATAGTCGGTAACAGTGCAGTAAGCTATCAAGAGCGTCAAGTCAAAACGTTGTTGGCGGGCTATTTGCCAATGGACTGGAATAAATCAGTATCCATCTCAGGAGCCGCTAAAATTGGTTATAACACAGTGATTGGATCATTTTTAACGATCGATTCAAGTGGTGCGAAGATGCCTGAGTTTCTAGCTTATGAAAAATACTCAGGAGATGGTACAGATTCACCAGCGAAAATAAAAGCTGATATCCAAAGTGCTAAAGCCAATGATGGTTTACAATACGCTTTAGTATCTGTCGGTGGTGCTAACAATACATTTAACCCTGGTAATGGGGATCTAAAAGTGTTGGCGCAAAGTACTGTAGATATATTGAACAAGTATGGGTTTGATGGCTTAGACTTTGATCTAGAGGGTATTAATGGATTCACTGGTGCTCAGCTAAGTGAGTTTATTCAAGACCTTCGTGCCTTAAAGCCAGAAATCATTATTACCGGTGCACCACAGGTTAACAAAGTAGGTGATTCTTTACAGTATGTGAACACAGGCACAGAACAAGTCTATAATGATGCAATTGCAAAGGGCTTGTTCGATTACTTGTTTGTTCAGGAATACAACACTGGTGGAAATTATGTAGATGAAACAGGAAAGCTTGTTACAAAGTCAGATGCAAACGCTGCTGATGAAACAACTGCTGAGTTTATTTACAACAGCTTCCAACAGTTAAAATCAATCACACCAAGTAAAACATTGATTGTCCCAGGTGAACCAGCAACTGCTGACTCAGGTGGTGCTGGGACAATTTTCCATGGTGTTGAAAGAGATAACGCCTATGCTGATATGGCATCACAATACCAACGTTTATTATCCGATAAACACTTTGGTGGGGCCATGACTTGGGAAATTGATAAGGATGTAACAGCAGGAAATCCTTTTGTTACTGCAATTAAGAATGTGCTTTAAGCCTTAATCAATTCGCTCTATCAAGGATGATAGAGATGACATAACCTATAAGCCACTAACAATTAAAG
Organism: Cysteiniphilum sp. 19S12-1; assembly: GCF_052030685.1. Classification (NCBI taxonomy): domain Bacteria; kingdom Pseudomonadati; phylum Pseudomonadota; class Gammaproteobacteria; order Thiotrichales; family Fastidiosibacteraceae; genus Cysteiniphilum; species Cysteiniphilum sp. 19S12-1. Next base: position 27,962 of record NZ_JBQAJM010000023.1, on the reverse strand, counting down.
TTGTTAGTGGCTTTTTTGTTATAAATTGAGATAAATATCCCTATCACAAACTAATAACACTAGCTTTAGGAGGGGCAATAACCGTCCATCGAGCCTGGTTATTCTACTCTCACACCATCCTGATTCAGGATGGCAAGTCAGACAATATCGTTGTGCACATGGATGCGTGGTGTTGTCATCTAACATTATGAATAAATTTGTTTAGATAAACTTAATTCACTATTTTTAAAACATAAATATTTACATAAATTTATAATATGATTAGAATGAGATCATTGACTTATTATCAACAACCCCTCCCCTCATAATTAATATAGCTATTGCGATTGCCTTTTTGAGGTGATTGATTGCTTTCTTAACTCAAAAATCTAGATTTTCGAGTTAAGAAAAACACAGTTTAGTTTTAGCACAAAGAGGAAGGGGAAAATGATTAAATTAGAAAATGATCAACATAAATTATTACAAAGGCGTTATCTTATATTTTCTGAGCTTTATGAAAAACTTTCAGTTAAAGAAACTGCTAAATATTTTGAAACAACCAGTTCAAATATATCAACTCAAATGAAGAAACTAGCCAGTGAAGTAGGAAATGATCTATTTTTTCGGACTAAATATGGGCTTGAAGCAACAGCGCAGGCGGATAGACTCTATCAAGACCTACAGAAAATTTTAGAAACAGTGAAACCTATATATGATGATTTTATTCATAAAATAACCTCAATGAATCAATCTAGCACCATGATGAAACGACGTAATATATATACGACAAATATGCTATGATTTTTTCCCAGAGGATACTCAACGACTGTTGCATGAGAATTTTTCAGTTAAGATCTATGACAAACTTGAATGGAATGAACTACCTGCTTCAGCAATTGTGATTGATGTTGATGATAGTACGCAATACCTAGGCAGAGTACAGGCATCGGTTATTGTCGATGAATTGACGCTTTTTGCTGTGGGTGATTTGGATCAGTGTACAACGCTTTACTACAGTGACCTTGCAGCACCTTATTATCGTCATGTCGCTAAAACTTTGGCAAAATCTGGATACTCTATCGTTCAATGCAAGGCGTCTTCTAATATTCCATTGATGCTTTCGATGCCTAAATCCGTCTTTTTAACCTCACAAAAAGCGTATTGTGGACTAGCCAATATCAGTCATAAGCTAAAATGCTATGTGCTGAACCCTTCTATTGAACATATTAAATTTAGTATTTCAGCGCAGAAATACGATCAGGATGTAGCGATGATCGAATCATTGTTAGGTAAGCTGAACTTAAACAAGAATAATACGACTGAAGCTTCATCGATCGAGCATGAATGGAGCGTTGCATGCTAAAGCCTAGTAAGCACTATTACGAGAATCATTTAATAATTGTGCATACATTATTACAAACACAAAGTCGGGAAAAAGCATGTAAGCGCTTAAATATTAGTAGTCAACAACTGTATTATGCAATTAAAAAAATTGAGCAAGAATTTAATATTATTCTTTTTGAGAATGCTTCAAGTTATAAAATTTCCAATCAAGGCTTGCTATTTAAAGATTTTCTTCAGCAGTTATTCAGTAGTAAAGATGATGACAAGCTTAAATCAATACGACAAAAACCGACTTTAATGATTTCACCCGTCATAGAAAATATTATCTCAAATATTGATATTAAATGGCTCGTGCAGTTGGCTGAAACTTTTACTTTTCAAGTCCCAGACCCTGATGTAGTTCAGTTATTGATACAAGAAAAAAAAGATGAGAATATTTCGGCATTTTATGCCTTAACAAATGATCAACTGGATTACATTAGTCACAAAATAGAAACCTCAACCATCGTACAAAGTACAAATTGCCTAGCTTCAGCCACCAGCAAAACACAATATACTTCAGTCTATATACCCAATTATGTCAATTCTGAAGTTAGTAAGAAATTTATGCGATACGATCAATATTATAAAAACATTATTACAAACACCACCTTTAATAGTGCTATCAATATCACCAGTAATGCGCAAGATGCTGCTTTTATGAATATCAGCGCCTTTCAATTATACCTTAAGCATCATCAAATTTTGCATAAGCATCAACAATTAGTTGAACTGCCTAAAGAAATTGGTTGTATGACCTTTTTATGTATCTATAATCCACAGTTAGATCATCAGCAAAAAGCCTTATTAACTCAAGTTGCTGGCGTATTAAAAGCTGCGATGGAGCCTTTTGCATTAGCTAAATAATAAGAGTGATTCATTTAGTGTCGATAATGGACATTGTTTATCAGCTATTAGATGCTTTTATTGCAAGTGTTTACTTAATTCAATTGATTGATTTTGATTATTTTGGTGTGTGTTGAATAAAGCGAATTTATAATATTTTTATTAATATAGTTTAATGCTATCTGCTGTTAAATTATAATTAGAATGTTGATTATACGCTTGGTTGGTGGGGTGACTAAGTGTTCCTACTCACTACTAAGAGATATTAATTGACTTTAAATTTCAACATAAAAATCTTATTTAATAAGGGGAATCAAATGATCAAAAAAATAGTGTACCCAATCATTGCTTTAAGTGCATTAATGGGTGTAAATTCAAGCTTTGCTGCGGGACAAAGTGCACAAGCAACAATTGAAGTCACTGGGACACTTACATCTACTGGGTGTACGCTAGGTGTAATAACGCCTGGCGGTACAAACCATATGGCGTTTGGCTTGCAAGGTTATTCTGCACCAGCTTCAACGGTCACTAGTCCTATTGAGCTTGCACGCAAACCATTAACATTGCAAACAAGCGGTTGTACGGTGGTTACTGTTGGCGCTACAACACTTACATTAACGCCGACAAATGGCTCTGTCACTATAGGAGCATCTACTAATAACATTCTAGGCGATAGGTCCTCGTATGGCTTTGGCTTTTCTGTCTTTAAACGCAATGATACTACCCCACTTACAGCCGATGGCACTACTCAAAATCCGATCAACTCAGCCACTTCATTATCTGGTAGTAATGCCGTTGTAGCACTTGACGTAGGTATGGAGGTTGACCCTGCTGCGGCAAACGCAGGAACTGTTCAGAGCGGTGTAACTCAGCGTGCGGATATACAGTTTGATTTAACCATTTCTTAATGTATTTATCTGACTGTATCTATCTTTTTACTTGAATTACTCTATAAAACTAGGCATTGTTTATTATGAAGTGCATAACTAAATCAATCAGTGTTAAGCGAAGATTTTCGCAGGATATAAAACGTCGATTTCCTTTTGACGATGAAATATTCTCAGCAAGACAATTTGATTTTTATCAACGCTTGAAAGAGGTCTTGCTATTAGCTACTGAGGACAGATTAGGTGTTAAAAAATGCGCATTGTGTTTATGCCTATTGCTTTGCTCAGGTTCGCTAGATGCAACAACTGCACCAGTTAGTGCTGCGGATTTTGATACTTCACTGCTGCCTAATTATACTAATGCGGATCAAACTGAACTGCTAGGTAAGCTAATGCCTGGAATGTATAACCTTGATATCTATGTTAACTCATTACTAGTGACCGTGAATGCATCGATTCATGTCGCTATAGATTCTAATCAACAGACGTTGATATGCTTGACAGCAGTGGATGTTGATTCCTTGCCAGTTGTTAGCAAAGTAAAACAGGCAATTAAAAAGCACAATAACTGTCTTCACCCTAATTTAATCCCTTTCTTACATTATCATGCTGACTTAGCGAATAATAAATTTATCATCAATGTTCCACAGAGTGATTTTGCGCCACAAGAAGATTCTGGTTATGCGCCCAAAAGCAAATGGCTTCAAGGTCAAGAGGGTGTTGGTGCAAACTATGGATTGAATGCATCCACCAGTCAATCACGGGGTTTTCAAAGCTCCGATATGTCGATAAATATCGATGGTCATGCCAATTTATTTGGTTGGCAGTTTTTCCTCTCTGGTAATAGTGACTTTTCATATTTTTCAGATGATGAGGGCGACCGTTATAGTCAAACTAGTAACACGTTGAGCTATAGCTATATACAACGCGTGATTCCAACAATGCCTGCCATTGTACGGATAGGTTACTTAAGTCCTATTAGCACGAGCTTTTCTAATCCATTATCTTATGGCGTTGAGCTGTATAATAATCTGGATATACTTTCACCAAGATATCGTGAATATACTCCCGTTATATCAGGAACAGCAACAACCACAACGACAATACAAGCTTTTCAAAATAATCAAAAAATTTTTGAAACAACCGTCCAGCCTGGACCTTACTATATTGATAATTACCATCCTATCTATGGACGCGGTGATATTACCGTTGTTGTCAAATCAAACAACAGTTCTAAGCGCTATTTGCTGCCATATCAAAACATTCATGATGCGTTACATGAAGATACTTTTTTGTATCGTTTATTTTTAGGTAAAGTTGTTGATTCAACCGCGATTTCTCCCTTTTACAGCAGTGTTGGCTTAGCTTATGGTGTTAATAATTATTTTTCATTTTATGATGATTTTTTGTTTAATCGGAATTATTTAGCAACGTCGATGACTTCTGCCTTAAATTTTGGGCATTTAGGTGGGGTTAGTACATCGATAACATTAGAGAAATTTCTTCCGCAAGCGAGTTATTTGAGTGCGACACATGGTTATCAATTGACGGTTCAATATGCCAAGACATTCGATGCCACACATACGAATTTCACGGTAATTGGTTATATGTTTCAATCAAAAGCATATAAGACATTTTCAGATGCACTGCAAGTACAGTCAGCTAATAATGTATTTTATGATCACAGTAAAAACACCATATCTTTAAATGTCTCACAAGGCTTACCGGATAATATGAATCTATCAACAAGTCTTATTTATAGCGATTCATGGTTGCATACGAAACAATATTCATTCACGAGTAGTGTTGGCGGATCTTTGTTTTCGCATTTGTCATGGAATTTGAGTTATTCAGGGTCTAAAATCGATCATAGCAAAATCAGCAATTCACTCAGCCTTGGACTATCGTTAATGCTCAATGATACTATATCGTTATCAGAAAACGCAAATCTAGACAGTGCTAATCAAGCAGCATTTAATAGTGCAGCCAATATAACTACTAGCGATAATTCAGATATCGGCATATCGACGACCTATAACAAGCAGTTGCATAGCAACAGTCCAGCAGCGAGTTCACTCAATGCCTATGCAAGTATTAATTTTTCTAAGCTTAATGCATCGCTTAGTGTTTCTGCTGATCGTTGGGATAATTATAATGAAAATCTTTCACTATTTGGTGCAGCATTATTTACGCCAAAAACGGGTGTCGTGCTATCTAATCAATACGACCCTGAAGGTACCTATGCGATCATTGATACAGATGGAGTGTCAGGGGCATTGATTAATGATCAAGCATTTACCAATGGTGAAGGTTATGCTATCTTGCCAATTGCGCCTTACCAGTACGATACCATTTCACTAAAAAATGGCAAAAATCAGATGGGTGAAATAGAGAATTATAATCAGCAAGTCTTTCCTGTTGAGGGTGCGTTTGTCAATGTTGACTTCAAGGGCAAAAGCGGAAAACCGATTTATTTACAAACTGCTGACATGAAAGGGATTACATCAATCATTGATGAAAAAAATCACTTAAATGCCTTTAAGATCAATGATCATCTGTATTATTTAGCCGCAGTCCACCTAGGAGATATGATAAAGATAAACGAACAAAAAGCGTATCAAGATATCAAAGTTTCCGCAAATGATGTCAATAAACAACTTATCAGCTTGACATAATAGCATACCTTGTAAGCTATTTAAAAAATCCAAAAATCCAAAAATCCAAAAATCCAAAAAAAAGAGGTGAATAAAATGATCAAAAAACTCATGAGATGGTTGTTGATAACCCCTAGTGTGATTATCTTGATGACGCCTATTGGCGTCAATGCCCACGTCACGCCTGACCGAACACGCATTATTTATAAAGCAGGTGATAAATTTGAAACATTACCAATGATTAATACCGATAGTGCTGCAACCTTTGCTGCTGAGGCTTGGACGACAGACATGAGCAGTAAATCAATAAATCAAGATTTTTTTATTTCGCCACGTTTTTTTCTGATGTCTCCTCAACAACATCGTGAAGTAAAAGTCATCATGCTGCCGACAGTGCAAAAACAGTTACCACAAGATCGTGAATCAATGTTTTTGATCCATACCTCTGAGGCACCACCAAAAGACAAAGATATCAACAACAAGCTAAGTGCTAAAAAAGTCGCAGGTAAACTGTCTATTTTGGTCAATTATGTCATCAAGCTGATCTATCGTCCACAGCAGTTAAAGACCCCAGATGCAAGCTTTTATAGTCACAAAGTGACGCTAAGCTGCAAAGATAAAGATACGATCCAACTGAATAATCCAACAGGATACTTTATTAACATAGCCGGCTTTAGTACGGATGATCTAAGTTACAACCAAATCCATGCACAACCCAAACGTTTTGACAAAAAATTTATATTGGCAAAGCCTTTTTCAAAAGCGACGCTTACACTGACTAAAGATGAACATAAAGCACTACAAACATCGCATAAAATCACCTTTTTCTTTATCGATGATTTTGGTGGTATTCGCGGGATTCATTTCGCGCTGTCAGATGCTGATCTAAGTTGCTAACCCTTAATTAAGAGAGATTTAATCCTATGTTTTTGCTTACCTTTATCTTGCAACACGTTATCATGCCAATCAATCACAAGCCATGCTACGCTCGATTACGACAGCAGCTAAAGCTAACAGTCGTTACCAGTGTGTTCTTAGTAATGCTAAGCCTAATCAATCAATTATATGCTTTTAGCCTCGTACCTATCTCTACAGGCACACAAGACATGGCTAAATTACACGACTATAATTTAATGCGTGCCAATGCCTTGATCAAAGAGTATATCAACGATGAAAATACAACAAACTTAAAAGGGCAAACTACAAACAATTTTTATCACTTCTATTCTCCGACAGGTGAAAGTGATATTACTGAAGATGATGTGGATTTTTTATATTCAGGTTATAATTTTGATGTTACGAAATTCATATCGCGATCTTGGTTGTATCTAAGTCTGACAAGCTATCCGGTTCCTCAATTTGCTGCCGCTATAATTTATCCTTGCAATGCCACATTAATCTCAGATGGTTTATTGGGGACATATACAAGTGATAACACGACAATGTATACTCTAAATATACAGATCAATCTAGCTAATGGCCAGCTTACAGTAGGTGGTCGTCCAGGGAATAATTTACCATCATTATGTGTCAAAGGCTATTATGATACAAACGCAATCTACTATGCTAGAAATTATAAGCAAATTATTACCGATCATAGCGGTTTGCATCATATCATCTACAATAGATCTGCAACTGATGACTGCACCTTGGAAGCAGCTGATACGTACTCCCCAGATCAAAACAGCGCACTGATGGGAGGTGTTACACCACAATTACAGACGCTGGGAAATGATCTCTCTATATATGGGAAATATCTAAACGGTCTATTTGACCTAGGTTTATACCATAATACTTGCAGTTATAATGAATCAAGTCATATAATCACAGCAAGTATTACGTTGCCTTATTCTGCTAACTATGTTGCCATATCTATGTTAAGGGAGGATAACATGTCACAGACGCTCAATGACATGCAAGTTTCAGCTAATGTATCATTCCCAATGCAATGGGATCGTGGGCATGCTACTTATATATACGAAGATAGCAGAGGTAATGTTCTCGATAGCGGTGGCACTGATAATTATTATGATCAGGATACTCCACTTAATGCTACCTATCAACATACCATAACGTGGGGAGATGTTGCTAAAAGGACTTTACAGGGTGGGCATGCTTTAATATTTTGGTTTAAACTGAATGATATAGCAAATGGATTATCAGCAGATCCCAATCTAAACAGTAAAAACATTCCTTACGACCCAATTTTATCAAATACCCATATTCTTAGTTTTATGCCAGTTAAATGCCAACTAAGTAGGGCTATAGTGCCACCAAACATACATGCAAATGTGAGCTTTGGCAATTTAGTTCCTTTCTCCTCGCTGGGGTTTTTGGGTGTAAATCTTAGATCATCCGCACTGGACTGGTATCATATTAAAAACAATATTGCCAATTCTGGTGCTATCGCTTTGATCGATAGCAATGCTTCGCCAACTAATAACGACTGGATCGGTACTTACGATGTCGAAGGGCAATGTACTATAGATCTGCTATAAATAAATTGATGCTAATGGCTCCGAATTGATTAATAAAACAGTTGATATTACTTTTTCTGCATATTCATAGGGTTTTTGATGTATAGAGTGCGCGACAGTGGTATGGCTAAAATAGCAATTTTTGTCGTATTTACACTATTGCTATTGTTTATGATGACGCTACCGCTGTCTATTAATCAGCAGATTAACTGTTATGATCAAAGACGCTTAATCGAGCTGGCGTTGTTAGGAGGTGCATTGCTCCCCCTCGTTGATTGGCAATTTCTCTTGTGGTGCCAACAACGACTGCGCTTGCATGCTAGGCTTTTTTCCTTAATCTTCATCTGTATCCTATGTGGTGGCTTTTCGGTTTACTTTTCTGTTATCCCATCGCTATCTTATATTGTTTATAGCATGTGGCTATTATTAGGGCTGTGGACTTTATTTTTAATTTATTTTTTTGAGTGTTACCCACAGTTAGTGCGATTTTTTTGTGTGCTCATTGTTGCATTTTTGATTTATGAAGTGATTTTAATGTTTTACGGGCATGTGCTTTATATTTATCATCCTGATGCAAAACGCTTTCATTTATATGGCGTCTCATCTGTAGTAAACTATCCGCATTTTGTCAATCCACGCTTTTTAGATCAGGTAGTCTCATTTTTACTGCCTTTATCTGGTTGGTATTGCCTGGCTTATTACCGTAAAAATTATCCCAGCATTAGACGTAGAGTTTCTATGTGTTTTGGTTTGTTAGCCGCAAGCTGTGGCATGTATATAGTGATTATTTCACAATCACGTGTATTTATTGTTGAATGGATCGTTGTTAGTATCGTTGGTTTTTTGTTATGGCGTCAATTTTTGTGGCGCTATTTGCTGTGGATGTTATTGGCTTTTATACTGGCGTTACTTGCTTATGTTATGTTGTCTTATTTACAGCTTGAAGTCGGTGGCAGCTTAATCAGTAGATCCGGTGATATCATGTATTATGCCGATCGTTTGGCACTGATCAAGTTGGGTTTGAGCTTATCGGCAAATCATGCTTATGTTGTTGGTGTTGGTCCTGGGATGTATCCATTTTATGCTTATAGTGATCTGACAGTTAATGCAGCACATCCGCATAATATAGTGATACTTATTGCGGCTGAGTGGGGTGTCTTAACCGCAATTATTGTCTTTGGTTTAATGGTGTATTTACTGGTAAAACTGTTGTGCTATCTATCCCACAAGCAAAAAAGACAAGATACAGTAACACAAAGTTGTTATGTCAATAATCAGGCGTTTGGCATGGTTGTGTTGTTTGCATTTATTGCCGGTGGCATTGATGCAATGTTTAGTGGGGTAGGCATTATGCCATTATCACAGGTGATATTTATATGCATGCTGGCGATCAATATTTCACTATTGAGAGGCTCCTCTAAACAATCAACTAAGATGAGCTTATGCTTATCTTTGCACAAGGTAATTCAACGTGGCTTGTTAACGGTCGTGCTTATAGTTTGTGCAGTCAGTGCAGTGCTTTGTATTGGTTATAGCATGAAAATGTATCATAAAGCATATCAAAATACTTATAATTATTATCTTGCCTGTCGGCTTAAGCAAAAAAATCAACATATATCTTTTGCGCCTAATTTATGGCTAAATGGCTGGTTGAATACCTATGATAAGACACCGCGTCAATTATTAAATGAGCAAAAGCTCAGGTGTTAGCCATCAAGAGCCTCTCTAACACAGTTTAATATTTATTGGTAATGACAATATTCTAACTCAATTTAACTATACAAGCACTGGCTGAGCGTAAGTCGAAATTGCCATAAAAAAAAGAATTATAAATAAAAAAAATAAGATTGTTTTCAGTGGTTATTGTCTTTAGTAATATCATCTCATGAATTTCCGGGGGTTATCGCCAAAGGAGTATGAATTAAGGTTTCGTTATATTGATAAGCGTTTTGATGTGTTTATGTTTTAACTTTAAATTGAGGGGAGGAGGGGCGTAAACACATCAAATTAAGAATGTCATGTTTTTTGAAATTAATAGTGTAAATCAAAAGGTAAAACAAAGGGGGAGTGAATGAAATATCGTTTAATATCGGTTGCGCTACTGTCGGCAGTATCTTGTGGTGCTTATGCGGCAAGTAATACAGATCTAGGGCAGTTAAAGTCTGAGATTGCTGCTTTGAAAACACAGGTACAATCCATTGAGAATAAGCAAAATTCAGCTCAATCTAAGCAGTCGGCTCAGGTCACTACTGCTAATATTGGTAAGTATCTTTTTTGGGATAACGTATTAAACTCTCCTTTAGGAATGTCTTCATCAACGCGTGAGCCACTGGCTTATTTGAAGCATCGCAGTGAGTTGCCAGATCAAGGGATCGCTATTGGTGGCTACCTTGAGTTTGACGCGCAAACTTGGTGGGGTGATCGAATTGACACTGATCAAGGAACTTATAAATCAGGCAAAGCAATTGGCTTGGGTGGTGCTGATTTGTATGTGTTGTCTAACTTGGGTCATTATGTGCAAACAGGTTTAGTGCTTGATGGGGTTGATGTAAATGTACTTGATGCATTTGTCACCTTTGGTAACTTATCTGAATATCCTGTGTATTTGACGATTGGTAAGCATAGATTGCCAGCCGGTGTATTTGCTAATGGTGGTGGTTGGATTGGCGGCTTGCAGCATGACCTATTCAGACCAGGGCATATTGCCTCAGCAAATCTTGGCTATGATAAAGATGGTCTTAATCTTAATGCGTCATTCTTCCAAACTGATAATCAAACATCTGATTTCTTAACCAGTGCTTACTACTCAGGTAATGCAGGTAAAGTCAGCTTCGGTGGTGATGTCAGTTACTTGTATAATATTTTAGGCTCTGGCGCGGGTGTGACAAGTGCAGCTGCAGCGACAGGAAATAAAGATACTAACGGTGCTGTCACTGTTGAAGGTAATGTCGGCTATGATATCTATGGTTTAAATGCAGGTATCTCAAATACGACTAAAAAGCAAGACTACAGTAACAACTCGTATCTAGGCGCGTGGTATGTTCAAGGCTCAGTGTCACCTATCATCGCTGGTAAAGGTACGCAGTTCTCGTTAGGTTATCAACAGACGTATAATGCACAAAATGCTTCTATCGGTCTAGCTGGAGATATGAATAATGGTCCTTCAGTTACCGGTGTCCGTTCTGAGATTGTGACTTATGTGTCTCGTCCAGTGTTGTTTAAGAATAATATCGTAACCTTAGAATATGCTTACTTAAATACATATAGCAACAAGCATACTAATGAGATTACTTTAGATATATCAACTTATTTCTAAGAATCACAGATTTAGATCACTCATTGATTGAGGATCTTACCAGTTCTCATAAGCCTAGGTTCGTAGTTTCTCTTCCTGTTTTGACTATACCGCTCCCTAGGCTTATGGGATTTTTTTGTTTTAAGCAATTGCAGTAGATTGATATTTTTAGATTAGGATATTCATGGAATATAATATTTAATATTGGCTATATTAAAATCAATAATAGATTTTCAATAATCAAACTTGGTTGTGTGGGGACACTTGTAAGTTTTAAAAAATGGGGAAAGTATAGATGTATTTAGTCAGTGTAGTGATACCTACATATAATCGTCAAAATTTATTAAAAAAGACCTTAGCATCGTTATCTGAACAAATGATAGATAAAAATAGCTTTGAGGTCATAGTTGTTGATGATGGTGGTGATGATGACAGTCAAGATTTAGTTGAATCGTTTAAAGCGAAGATCAATGTAAAGTATTTATGGCAAGAAGACTTGGGTTTTCGTGTTTCTAAAGCACGTAATTTAGGTGCTTTAAATGCATCTGGAGAGATACTTACTTTCGTGGATAGTGGTGTTGTACTTCATTCACAATCTCTTTCGAGTATTATTGAGCAACATCAAAATGCAGAAAAAGATATCGCAACCATTGGCTATGTTTATGGTTTTGAAGTTGATTTCAATCAGCATCCTTATCTGCGTGATCAAACGCATCAAGCGGATGAATATATCGACTATTGTCAGCGGAATAATATTGGTGATATTCGTGATTTTCAGTATAACTTGCTAGGCAGAAATATTAGTACTTGGCCAGCACCGTTTGATATTTACTGGACATGCTTGGCAACCGTCTCAAAAGAGAGCTTTATGAAAGCAGGTATGTTTGATGAAAGCTATACCTCTTGGGGAGGAGAGGATGTTGACTTAGGTATTCGCTTATATTTACAAGGCAACTGTTTTCTATTGAATAAACAAGCGCTCGGCTTTCATTGTTATCACGACAATAATGATAGTAAAGATGACTCTCAAACACTTGCCAAATCTCTTGAACTTCATCAGCGCTATCAGTTATGGCAGACATGTTATTATAAATACATTGGTGAAAACCTTGCGTTATCAAAACTTGGTGGAAAGTTATCGTTAAATGTAGCAATTTATCTATTTGACTTTGATGAAAGTATCAAAACAGCCACATTGCAAGATGTTGAGAATAGATTACATAAATCGGATCGTTTCCGTCTTGTTGAGACGGTTTAGGATGATATTGTGCCAATTATATATAAAAATCATTACCTACCAATGCCTGATACTGAAACAAGAAATGCTGGTATAGAGATTTCACATGTGCGAAATTTTGGTGTTTCTGTGGGTGAGAATACTGTTTTTTCGGGCATGCCAAAAATAACCTATACATTAGCGGTGGATCAAGAAAAAGCTGCTGCAACTTCAGGTTTTGATCGATTAAATATTGATGATTTTAAGGGTGTTATTAGTTTGGGTAAGAATGTTTATTTAGACTCATCAGATGCACCTGCATTTCATAATCAGCCAGTTAAGTTGACATCGGTTAGACTTAATAATCATAATTCAGGGCGTATCATCATCAAAGATAATGTCTACCTCCCAGGAACGGCAATTATTGCTTATGAACAAGTGACTATTGAAGAGAATGTTATTCTTGGACCTATGGTTACCATTATGGACTCAAGTGGTCACGCTATAAGAGCACGCAATACGGCGCATGAGGCTGAGAAAATTACAGTTAAACCGGTAACAATTAAACAAAATGCGTGGATAGGAACAGCAGCGATTATCCTCAAAGGGGTCACTATTGGTGAGAATAGCGTCGTTGGCGCAGGCAGTGTTGTTTATGAATCGATTCCTGATAATGTTATTGCAATAGGCAATCCCGCAAAAGTTGTGAAAAAGTTATAGTCTTATGACAAAAAAAGCAAATATAATTTTTTTATCGGGGCTATTTGTTATCCTGTTTAACGATGCGATGAGTAACGGTGTTTTCTATACTTTACTACCTTATATCTTTTTCATTAAGAGGGATGTCTTGATATTTTCCTATAAGATAAGTACAGAAATGCTGTACTCATTTTGTTTGGTTGGTTTTTCTACAGGATCACTCTTTGGATTGCCAATACTGACAAAATTCTCTCAACGTATTGGCAAAGGACGCGCTTTGAAATTTGGGCTTATTGGGATTTTGTTAAGTTATTTAGGCGCCATGATTGCACTTTTGATGCATAGTTATGTATTGTTCTTGCTTAGTCGAATTGTTGGTGGATTTTTTGCAGGGAGTTATATTATTTTATATCATGTGATTAATGCAACTTATGCTGAAATAAATCAACGTCAGCATGCTTATAATATTTTAACGATTGCTGCAGTAACAGGTGTTATTTTTGGTCCATTGATTGTTTCAAGTATTAGTTTGTTCTCAGGTGCTTATGTTGTAATTTATCCATTATTTATACCAATATTATTGATTATTATGAATTTAATAATGATGAAAAGAATACTGCCGATGACAGAGACACAAAATGTCTCTAAGCTAAATCGATTTGTAGTCACTAAATCAAAAAATAAGTTTAAAAAATGGTCAAAAAAAATAACTTTACTGATGGCAATGGCTATCATGGTACAATTAGCAATTGCGCTTTATATACAAACTTTAGCACCTGCATTACAGTTATATTGTCATTACGGATTAACTCAAATTAGTTGGTTTTTTGTTGTGATGTCGATTGTCTTAGCAGTCAGTACATTGCTATCAATGCGCCTTGATTTTAATCAAGGCAATTTTAAGTTATATCAAATCATATTACTTTTATCAGTAATGCTTGCGATATCTATTGTGAGCCTTAAAGCGTGGATTGGATTATTAGCTGCCTTATGGTTTGGTGCGCTAATTTTCTTTGCTATTTTTCCAAATATGCAAAATGCAATTACTGCCTATATTACCTCGCAAGTGTCAAATCAAGAACGCATAATGGCATCTTTAGGTCAGATCACTACCGGTGCATATATATCAACGGCATTGATCGTTGGTTATTATATTAAGGGGCATCTGATTGTTATTTTTATGACTATCTTCATGTCAATGGTTGGTGCTTTATTTGCGCTATCATTCGTCTAATTGGATGTGAAGGTTTTTCGCTACAGCATAATTAAAAGGAAGTACATTGAGATTAAGCGCGCGTAAATAGGGGTCACTGATCGATGTCCATTGATTGGTTTCAGGATCATATTTAACAATCGTGGCAGTATGGTTTTGGTATTCAGTTGCATAAATAACACCTTCCTCAGCAACAATAAAAGGGGCTGATATATTGCGATTATCAGGGGTAATTTGTTTTGCTTGAGATAGATTTGGATTGGTTTGAGTTTGATCACTCATGATAATATTCAGTATGGGTTTTGGATCTGTTGATTTGATGAAGCGAGCGCTTGCCACATATAAACGGTGTTGATGGTCAAAGCCAATTTGATTGATGATATTGGGTAAGTTGGTTGGTATAGTTGGTGTGGCTGGTGTTGTTGGTGTGGTTGGTGATGTGTTTGATGAGCTAGTTGCCGTGTCTAAGCGCTTTTGATCTGGTGCTGGATGACTTATAGAAAGATTAAAGACATCATCTTTAGCCGGTGAATAGACCATTAATAGGGTTTTATTATTGATATCTTTACCCAACAGATACAGATCATCATGGTGATCAAATAGCATCTGCGTAATGCTGCTGAATTGATTGGTTAGCTTAGCGTTGGTTAATGTCACCCAGTGTCCTTTAGATAGACGATAGAAGTTAATGGTATTGTTGTTTTTAGTTGCTAAAAATACGTCACCAAAATAATTCGTTACCAGATATTCGATATCTTCTGTTGGATTGGGTTTTTGCATTATTTGCCAAGTAGGATTTTCGGCATCTAAATTAATATATCCTAGGCTTCTTTCGTCAGTTTTTTTATTATAAAGTAATGAGTAAAGCACATCGTCTGCTGTCACAGTTACTTGTCCCAAAGGAAAAGTACCTTGAGGCAGCCCATTATCTGTGATTAAATCAAATTGATTGTTATTTGCGTCAAAGATCACGCTGTTTGCAGTGATTGGCTGTTTTTCCGGACTATTATCGACAAAAGTATTGGCATAAATCACTCCCTTAAGAGTGGTCGCTATATCAAATATTCCGCGTGGGTCATCAATATTTTTAGCAATCGCTTGTGAACTTACTTGCCAAGGTTGGTTGGTGTTTTGAGGATGATAACTGGCAATATAAGCATCTGGGTCTGTGGTTTGATTTAATTGATATAAAAAGCTTAACAAAGTATTTGTTTGGGAGATTTGATAGTTGATATTTTGATTAAGCTCATCACTGATATTTAGACCGCCTTTTGCCAATATGTTGGTATCTTTTGTGCCGTAAACGTAAATATAGCAATAATCATTCGCCTGAATTGGTGTATCTATATTGCAGGCATTAGGGCAACGTCCATTGCCACAAACGACATCATCATTGTTGTCTTGTTGATCAAAATAAAAGTTTAAATGATAACCTGATTTGCTATATATCAGTTTATCTGTTGGTGCATCACCTTGATTATGCACTTTGATGCGGATGAAGTTGGGCGCTAAATGGCTAGTGTCTGTCACCAGTTTAGCTTGTTTTGAGTGATTGATCTTATTCGAAGAATTATCATCACCGCCCTTTGAACAACCAAATTGAGCTACTGCTATTGAGGTAACTAAAACAGCTGAAAAATATTTTTTAATCATGAGAGATCCTCTAGTTGAGCGTGGTGTTATGCTAACTATAGTAATGAACTCACATTTTTCAACTCATTTATAGCTAGGACTATTGTCAAAATACAATGACGGTAGGGATCACTCAAAAGTGCAGGAAACTCAAGGGCAGAAATATTATAAAATGATTTGTGAACGGCATACATCAGCGTGTGGTTTTATCAGTAATAACTGCTGTTGTCATCACGCCATTGACGTTGGTTGCGGTGCGTCCCATATCAATAATCGGATCAACGCCTTGCACAAGGGCGATGATATTAAATGGTAAACCAAGGGTTGCAAAGGTAACACCCGCTGCAATAAAAGCGGTTCCAGGGATGCCTGAGACACCCAATGACGCGATCATATTAATTGCACCAACTAATAAGATAATCTGCCAAGTAATCGGCTCACCCATGATCGTTAAGGTCATAACGACAAGCATTGCTGGATAAATACCGGCACAAGCATTCATGCCAATGGTAGCACCAATGCTCGGTGTGAAGTTTGAAACACTTTCAGATAGTTTTAAGCGATTGCCCAAGGCATCCATAGTTACTGGTAATGTACCAAAGCTTGAGCGAGTGGTAAAGGCAACCAGTAACGCGCGCCAAACATTTTTGTAATAATGAATTGGATTAACACCGCTTAGTGTAATCAATACAGTATGCATAACGATAACAATAAGCATGGCAATATACATTGCGTTAATAAAGTTGATCATTTGTATTAAGGTTGTTAATCCATGATCAAGTGTCATTTGGCTCATCAATGCAAATACACCATAAGGTGTCAGAGCGATAATCATGTTGGCAAGCTTTTTGGCAACAAAAAATGCTGAATGAATAAAGCTAATAAAAGGGGCTGCGATTTCTTGTTCTTGTTGATGGAGCTTTAACGTGGCAAAGCCAATTAAAGCCGCAAAAATAACGACGGCGATGACATTATTATCCGCCATGGCGGTAACAGGATTGCTTGGTAACATGCCCGTGATTGTATCCACAAGGTTATGGGCTTCTGGAGTATTTAAAGCACCAGAGAATGACATGCCAAAGCCAATATGCATCCATGAGCCGACTAATCCACCAATAACCGCACTAATGCCGGTAAGAAGTAGAATAATAACAACCGCTTTGGTGACCATTTTAATCAGATAAGATCCTTGATGATGACGCAGATTAACAATCGCATGGATAATAGCAGTTAACACCAATGGGATAATTAACATCTTAAGTAAGCTAATATAAGTGTCACTGACTAAATTCAAGAGGCTATGCAGGGTGTCATCACCACTGCTTTGATTGAATAGACGTAAAACGATACCGAAGACAACGCCGATGATTAAAGAGGAAACGGCACGAATGTTAAAACTGATTTTATAAAATTGTGCCAGTGATAATAAGATTAATATCAGCAAAAAAATGGTTATGCTCACGTAGAGGGCTCCGTATGGTTATGAAATGATAAAGATAATCATTGGATAATGATAGGCGAGTTGTTTGGCGATAGCAAAACAAACAGTTGATATATTATTTATTAACAGTATAAGCAAAACTGATTAATCAGACGGATTGACTATTGTGTGGCATTGGTTACTTGTTTGGCTTGACGATAACGCTTGATGTAACCAATCAATCGTCCAACAAAAAGTCCACTACATATCCCTGAGATACCAAGACTAATAAGGCTAAATGTAAATTGCTTGACAAGGGTTGGCTCTAACGCAAGTTTATAGTTGACATCGTATTTACTGATAAAGATGATGACCAATAAAACAAAGGTGAACCATCCTCCATGAAAATGAATGGATTTAGTTGGTACGATCACGTCATATTTACCATTTAATGCGATGATCAGTCCGGCACCAACGCCAACTAGTATCGCAATAATCCAGATGATAATATTGGTTAATGTCAATGGAAATACACTAACCAAGGTATCAAGTGATAGTAGCGTGAAAATGATTGGAATGATCAAGAGTTTCGTCAGTGATACCGTGCGTGGCTTAGTCGCTTTGATGCCAATAACAAGGCAGTAAATAAAAATCAGATAAACCCACCATGGGGTATAAATAAGCATGTCCCAAAAACTAATTGTCGTTGTATTCATTGATGCTGCTCCTTTAACTTGTTTTACTTATTCTTATTAATTTGCTAAGCCATTGGGGGCGCTTAATATTTCAAATACTAAAGACGTGTGCCTATCAGCAGAATAATCAGCAAACCAATCATCATAAGGATAAGCATAACCGTGAAAAGCATTGGCGTGAATATTGCTAACATAACTGGAGTTGGCGCCAGTTGTACATGTTGCCGGTGTTCCATAAGCGCCAACGCAACCATATTGGTTAAAAATATCGGATGTTGGGCCAAAGGCGACACTGGCAACAGATCGTGGACTATAGCAACCAGCAAAGCTTGATAATGAGGTTGCAATAAAATTAGTACTGTTAAATTGTGATTGTTGCGCTTTCATTCCGCTATCAATAGTTTGGCATAATTGCTCAAGTGAAATGTTGTTTGGATTGAATGTTGATGCAGGGATTTGCTCATCAAAATAAGCGACTGCTTGTGTGGTATCACCTAATGCAAAGTCATAGGTGAAATAAGTGCCTGCTTGAGGGTAGAAGTTGTAGCGTGTGTTATAGCCATTGACCATTGAAACATCAATATTTGCTTGATTATGAATATCCGTAAGTGCTGGATAAGTTACCTCTAAAAGTGTTGCATATTCACCATATGTTCCGTCACTTACATTGCGCGTATTAATACTAGCAATTTGGAAATTATATGATGTTAGGCCAGCATCAGGAATGGCATAGTTATAGTTTGATTGACCATTTACTGTGAATGAACTGTCTTGACCACCACCGGTAACTTTTATGGTAACCGCTGAAGTGAGATTGTTCATAAAAACAATTTGTCGTGGTGGGTACGTTGGGGGCGTTGGTGTTACTTGTGGAGTAATACTTGGTAATGTGCCTGCAGCATAGGAAACATTAAGTTCATTACCACTGAGTTGAGGTGAGCTAATGCCAGGACAGCTGCCAGAGACGGCATTTGATGGAGACATTGTCAATTCGCAACCTCGATAAGTTCCATTGCCATTAGGCGTGATAATTTGAAAAGTACCATTTGTATTTGTCGGCATTAAAAAAACCGGTTGTGCCAAGCTTTCAACATAAGCAATTAATTTCTGACCTTGATAAACATAGCTTGGTAATGTGGTGCCTGAAGGAAAGTTTAAGCGCCAGTAATTGGTAGTTCCTGGTTGTGGAGGATTGACTTGGATACTATATGCTTCTACTTGAAGGCTATTACCGGATTGGTAGCTTTGGTTATTATAGGTAGCAGTGGCTGATAGTGAGGCCAATAAATTGGTGTTTGTTGTATTAACATCTTTTACCGTAAAGATGCATTGGTTAGCAGTAATTTGCGTATTAACAAGTTGCAGATAGGCGCTAGCATCTCCTGAAATATTCAATGTGCAATTCGTGATTCCAGTGCCTTGAGTGCTCCCAAGATTAGAAAATGTTGCTTTATAAGTATAGCTTTGGTTGTAGTATTGATTGGTTGTGCCAGCAAGTGACAGTGCAGTGGTTGGTGGAGAGCCACTGCCACCACACCCAAAGAGGATTAGTGAAAATGCACTCATTGTGGATAGCGAAATTATTCGTGTATTGCGAATCATCAGAAACTCCTTATGCGATGACTTTATAGATAGATATGAGTCTAGCATCATTTTGAGTATTTACGAGCGGAACATCATGCCTAAACGTTAAATATCCTAAAATGGTTTATGGGTGGTATATATCCGCTGGATGTTTGCTTGTGGTTATTCCCTTTAGCGCTACAATAAAGCTATGTATAGATAGGAAAGCGCATGGATATGACCGATACACCACTTGATTTATTGAATCGTCGTAAACTCTTTACTGAGAATATTTACCCTTATCAGGAAAAAATGCCAAGAAAGGTTTACGAGCAGCAGAAAACACAATTACAAATTGAGCTTTTGAAAATGCAGCAGTGGGTAAGGTCAACAGGTCAGAAAGTACTGATTATCTTTGAAGGACGAGATGCAGCAGGTAAAGGGGGTACGATTAAGCGGATGATGGAGCATCTGAATCCACGTGGTGCGCGTGTTGTGGCATTAGAGAAGCCATCTGAACGTGAGCAGGGGCAGTGGTATTTCCAGCGCTATATTCGTCACTTACCAACCTCTGGTGAGATCGTTCTTTTTGATAGATCATGGTATAACCGCGCAGGTGTTGAAAAGGTAATGGGATTTTGCACGCCTGAGCAATATCAATTGTTTCTAACTCAAGCGCCAGATCTTGAGAAAATGCTTGTACAAAGTGGTATTAAATTATTTAAATTTTGGTTTTCAGTCAGTCAAAAAGAACAAAAAAGGCGTTTCCAATCACGTGCCGTGCATCCATTGAAGCAATGGAAACTAAGCCCGATTGATAAAGCGAGTTTGGATAAATGGGACGATTACACCGAAGCTAAAGAAAGTATGTTTTTGCATACCGATACTGAATTGGCACCATGGACAGTGATTAAATCAGATGATAAAAAGCGCGCACGTATCAATGCCATGCGTTTTGTGTTATCACGACTGGATTATAAAAATAAAGATGTGAATATTGCGATTAAGCCTGATCCGCTCATTGTGGGTTTAGCCAGTGAGATTTATCCTGAATAATATAATACCCTATTGTACCCATGCACACTTTTCTGTCCCAACTATTCTAATAGTGAAAGTTAAGTATTTTTACCATTTCCCAAGTTTGCTATGATGGTGATTCTTGAACAGTAACTTCTGAATAAATTTATGATCCCTTCAAATGAAGCCTTGATAAAGCGCGCTGAATACATTAAAAAAATCCGCAAGTTTTTTGCCCTAAGAGGTGTGCTAGAAGTCGATACCCCTTTGTCTTATTCATATCCTGTCAGCGACCCCTATATCGATGCATTTGCCATTAAGACTCAATCAGGCACGCGCTTTTTGCAAACTTCACCGGAATATGCAATGAAACGATTATTAGCGCAAGGCTCAGGGTGTATCTATCAGATTTGTAAGGCATTTCGTGATGATCCAAAAGCCAAATATCACAACCATGAATTTACGATGCTTGAATGGTATCGTTTGGGATTGGATGATGTGGCATTGCGTGAGGAGATCGCGCAAATGTTGTTTTTACTTAAGCCTCAAGCATCGATTGAGTATTTTAGCTATAAAGCATTATTTCAACAGTTGATAGGCATGAATCCACATACAGTGAGTTTAGATTCTTTACAAAAAGTACTTTATCAGCATGTGGGTGATATTGAGGGTTTAGCAAATCCAAATATCATTGAATGTTTAGATTTATTATTTACCCATGTGATAGAGCCAAAACTTAAAGCGCACCAATTTGTGTTTGTCTATGATTACCCACAAGTGCAAGCAGCCTTGGCGCGCGTGATGGCAGATAGTAGTGGGCAAATGGTTGCTAAGCGTTTTGAGCTTTTTTATCAAGGCGTTGAGTTAGCCAATGGTTATTATGAGTTAACCAGTGCGATTGAGCAAGACCGGCGCTTCCAAGATGATTTATACTTACGCCAAAGTCTTGGTAAAGTAGCCGTGCCGATTGACCAAGACTTGTTAGCCTGTCTTGATCAAATACCAGAGTGCTCAGGAGTAGCTTTGGGCTTGGATCGCCTTTTAATGTGTCTTGAGAATTATACTGATATACACGAAGTGCTATATTGCTAAGCGTAAAGCTTGAGCGTGAAGTCAATCAGCTATATGCTATGGCACAATGAAGCACATAAAATAAAAAATGGAAAAATAGATGAATAAATTAGAACAATTAAAACAAATGACCAAAGTCGTTGCCGATACGGGTGACTTTGCACAAATCGAAGCATATCAACCAGTCGATGCAACCACCAATCCAAGCTTGTTATTAAATGCGGCTAAAATGCCAACATATGATTATGTGATTGAACAAGCATTAGCAAAAAGTGCAAGCTTAAGTGGCCAGTCGCGCGTTGAGGAAGCGATGCTTGATATGGCAGTCAGTTTCGGCGTTGAGATTTTAAAGGTGATCCCCGGACGTGTTTCCACTGAAGTTGATGCGCGTTTATCGTTTGATACACAAGCAACGATTGATTACGCGCGTCGCTTAATTCATAAATATCAAGAAGCAGGTATTGATAAATCACGTGTGCTTATCAAGATTGCATCAACTTGGGAAGGAATTAAGGCCGCTGAGGTTCTTGAAAAAGAGGGCGTGAATTGTAACTTAACCTTGATGTTTAGCATTGCCCAAGCCATAGCCTGTGCTCAGGCTAACGTCTTTTTGATCTCGCCATTTGTTGGTCGTATTACTGACTGGTATATGAAAGAGCAGGGTGCAACAAGCTTCCCTGATGTGAGCGAGGATAATGGTGTGTTATCGGTTAAAGAGATCTACCAGCATTACAAGCGTTATAGTTATCAAACGATTGTAATGGGGGCAAGTTTCCGGCATGTTGGACAGGTCGAAGCTTTAGCAGGATGTGATGCATTGACGATTGCGCCAAGCTTATTACAGCAGTTACAACAGGATGATAATACGCTAAATAGGCAGTTAGTTGAGGTGGAGAAAACCAATCAACCAGATCAACAATTGACAGAAGGTGATTTCAGATGGGCAATGAATCAAAGCCCAATGGCAACGGAAAAATTAGCCGAGGGTATTCGTAAGTTTGCAGTTGATACAGTAAAGCTTGAAAAATTAATTGAACATAAATTAGGACTATAACCATACTATGCACAAGTCTATTGCGGTAAAAGTAGGTAATATCACTATCGGAGGTGGCGCACCAGTTGTTGTGCAGTCAATGACGGATACGGCGACTGCCGATATTGAAAAAACAGTGTCACAAATTTTAGCACTTCATCGCGCAGGAAGCGAGCTTGTGCGCATTACGGTTAATGATGAAGAAGCAGCTAAAGCCGTCCCTGAGATTAAAAAGCGCTTATTAGAAAAGGACTGTGATGTGCCTTTGGTTGGTGACTTTCACTACAATGGTCACAGACTATTAGCAGACTTCCCTGAGTGTGCCAAAGCATTGGATAAATATCGTATTAATCCAGGCAATGTTGGCTTTGGTCGCAAAAAGGACACGCAATTTGCTGAGATTATACAAAAGGCGATTGAATATGATAAGCCGGTGCGTATTGGTGTCAATTGGGGTAGCTTAGATCAAGCACTATTGGCAAAGTTAATGGATGAGAATAGTCAATTGACTGAGCCGTTATCTGCACGTGAGATTATGCATAAAGCATTAATTGAATCCGCCTTATCAAGTGCAGAGTATGCCGAACATCTCGGGCTTAAGTCTGACAAAATTATCGTATCATGCAAGGTCAGTGATGTTCAGGATTTAATTGAAGTCTATCAAAAGCTTGCACGTAAATGCCCGTATCCTTTGCACTTAGGGCTAACTGAAGCAGGGATGGGAATTAAAGGTATTGTTGCCAGTAGTGTAAGTCTTGGTTACTTATTACAGCAGGGTATAGGGGATACGATTCGTGTATCCTTAACACCAGAGCCTGGTGCGCTACGCACTCATGAAGTAAAAGTCTGTCGTGAGATTTTACAAACGATGGGGTTAAGAGCATTCACACCAACGGTTTCCTCGTGCCCTGGATGTGGACGGACAACCAGTAGTTTTTTCCGCGAGCTTGCCAATGACATTCAAAACTATCTCAGTGAACAGATGCCATTGTGGAAGCATCAATATATCGGCGTTGAAAACATGAAAGTTGCGGTAATGGGCTGTGTGGTCAATGGTCCTGGTGAGAGTAAGCATGCTAATATTGGTATTAGCCTACCAGGGACAGGGGAGGCACCAGTGGCCCCCGTGTTTATCGATGGACAGAAAAAGCATACGTTAAGAGGTGAGCATATTGCTAAAGACTTTATGGCAATTGTTGATCAGTATGTTAAAGCAAAGTATCAGCAAGAGAGCTAAGACCCAGAAAGGAAATGTTATGTCAGAAAAGCATCATCGACATACTGTACGACTTAAAGGATATGATTATGCGCAAAAAGGTGCGTATTTTGTGACGATTTGCACACATGATAAAGCATGTATATTTGGTGAGATTGTTGATGACAAAATGATGTTAAATGAAATGGGTACAATTGTATATAATGAATGGTTAAATACATCCGCATTACGAAGTAATATTCATTGTGACGTATTTGTTGTTATGCCAAACCATATCCATGGAATTATTGTTATTAATGAGAGTGGACAACCTCAAGGGCGTATGCAATCTTATGGGCGTATGCAATACGCCCCTACGGAAGGTATGTTGCAGGCAAAGTTACAATCACCTTCACAAACATTGGGGGCAATTGTGCGCGGATTTAAAGCCGCTGTGACCAAACAAATCAATGCATTGAAGCAAGTAAGCGGTGAAAATATTTGGCAGCGCAATTATTATGAGCATATTATTCGTGATGAAAATGATTATAACCGGATCTGTGAATACATTGAAAATAATCCTCAGAAATGGGCATTAGATTCCTTAAACCCAAATATACTGTAGGGACGTATTGGAATATGCCCAAATAAAACAAAAGAAGCGTAGGGGCGTATTGCATATGCTCAAAATAATATATGATCAGGTGTTGCCCCCAAATGCAGCTTGTAGGGGCGTATTGCATATGCTCAAAATAATATATGATCAGGCGTTGCCCCCAAATGCAGCTTGTAGGGGCGTATTGCATACGCCCAAAATAACATACGGTCAGGCGTTGCCCCCAAATGCAGCTTGTAGGGGCGTATTGCATACGCTCAAAATAACATACGGTCAGGCGTTGCCTCCAAATACAGATTGTAGGGGCGTATTGCATACGCCCGAAGTTGCATACACACAAAATTGCACGCGACCATTTGGAAAAAGTAAAAGAGGAGTTTAATTATTATGACGGATCAAAAAAATCCTTACCCATTGTTATCAGAGCCTTTGGATTTGGGCTTTACAACTTTAAAAAATCGCGTGGTCATGGGATCAATGCACACCGGTCTTGAAGAACAAAAAGGTGGGTTTGAACGTTTGGCTTATTTCTACCAAAAGCGCGCTGAAGGTGGTGTTGGGTTAATCGTCACAGGA
Source organism: Cysteiniphilum sp. 19S12-1 (assembly GCF_052030685.1). Taxonomy (NCBI): domain Bacteria; kingdom Pseudomonadati; phylum Pseudomonadota; class Gammaproteobacteria; order Thiotrichales; family Fastidiosibacteraceae; genus Cysteiniphilum; species Cysteiniphilum sp. 19S12-1. The sequence continues at coordinate 2,495 of NZ_JBQAJM010000023.1, read as the reverse complement.
GGGGTAGCGCCTAATATCTCAGGTTGGCTTTATCCCTTTGCCATTAAGCTGACTAATCAAAAGGAAGTTAAAAAACATCGATTAGTGACTGAGGCGGTACATAAAGCAGATGGCAAGATTTTGATGCAGATTTTACATGCTGGGCGTTATGGTTATCATCCTTTGTGTGTTAGTGCTTCAAAGCTTAAAGCACCGATGAATAAGTTTAAACCCAGAGCGTTAAGTAACTATGGCATTAAACGCACGATTAAACATTTCGCGCGTGCCGCTAAACTTGCCAAAGAGGCAGGCTATGATGGCGTTGAGATCATGGGTTCTGAAGGGTATTTGATTAATCAATTTCTTGTTGAGCATACCAATAAACGTCAAGATAAATGGGGTGGCAGCTTTGACAATAGAATGCGTCTGCCGCTTGAAATCATCAAAGCGACACGTCAAAAAGTTGGTGATGATTTTATTATTATGTTTCGTTTATCGATGCTTGACTTGATTGATAAGGGAAGTAGGTTTGATGAGGTTGTCACTTTAGCTAAAGCGCTAGAAAAAGCAGGAGTCACCATTATCAATTCAGGTATTGGCTGGCATGAAGCACGTATTCCAACGATTAGCACACAAGTGCCACGTGCCGCCTTTGTACCAATTACTGAGGAAATTCGTAAGCATATTAATATTCCTATCGTTTGTGTTAATCGCATCAATACACCACAAATAGCTGAAGATATTTTGCAAAAGCAAAAGGCAGACCTTGTTTCAATGGCGCGTCCATTATTAGCTGATCCTGACTTTGTTAAAAAAGCGCAAACTAACCAATCACAAGCGATTAATACCTGTATTGCCTGTAATCAAGCATGTTTAGATCATGTCTTTGTTGGCAAACAGGCTTCTTGTTTGGTTAACCCTTATGCTTGTAATGAGAGCATAATGCAATCCAATCCTGCAATGAATAAAAAGAGCATTGCTGTGATTGGTGCGGGACCCGCCGGGTGCACTGCTGCCATTGAGCCTGCTAAACGCGGGCATCAAGTCGATCTATATGAGGCATCCAACAAGGTTGGTGGGCAGTTTAAATTAAGTGCAAAAACGCCGGGTAAAGAGGAATTCTCTGAAGCATTACGCTATTTTGACTATCAATTGAAAACAAATGAGGTCAATGTCAAGCTTAATACCAAGGTTAATGCTGATGATTTAAAATCACTAAATTATAATGAAATAGTGATTGCTTCAGGTGTTGTACCAAGGATGCCTAAGATTGAAGGTATTGACCATTCGATGGTTATTAACTATATGCAGCTGTTAAATGGTGAGGTTGCAGCGGGTAAGAAGGTGGCAGTCATTGGTGCCGGTGGTATTGGCTTTGATGTGTCTGTTTTTCTGGTGTTTGCCGGTAAAAAAATTGGTGAGAATATGCAAGGTTATTATCGCGAATGGGGAGTTGATGTGACGTTGGCGCATCGGGGGGGGGTGACCAAGCCACATGAATCCGTGCCGGCAGCTGAAGTTTATCTATTGCAGCGCAAAGATGAAAGGCTAGGCAAGCGTCTAGGTAAAACAACCGGCTGGATTCATCGAACAACCTTAAAGCATCAAAAGGTTAAGATGTTAAGTGGGGTAAGTTATGACAAAATTGATGATGCCGGTTTGCATATCACACTTAAGGGTGAGAAGAAATTACTTGATGTTGATCAAGTGGTGATTTGTGCCGGACAAGAATCCGATAGATCGCTATACAATGACTTAATAGCGCAAGGTGTCAAAAATGTGTATATTATCGGAGGTGCGCATGTTGCTGCAGAGGTTGATGCTAAACGCGCGATTAAAGAGGCGACTGAGTTGGCGCTAATGCTTTAGTTAAATCCTAAATTTTTGGCATCATTAAGTCCTGGAATGTCATTGATGGATAACACGCCTGAAATCTGATCTTTTGGTGTGACCTTCAGCCCCGAGTTTAATTGCGCTGGCGTATGTGCCGTAAAATCCATCTTTGTTAGATCATATTCAACAAAGCCATTATTTAAGGTGTTTTGTTTGATACGGTCGCGATCATAATACAATAGATCGCGATAATAAATACGTTTATTATCAAGGTCTTTAATCGACTGCCATAAAGTTGCCGTGGCCTCATAGTAAGGCACGGTGACACTTGAGAGAATCGTCTTGGCTTGATACAGCGCTTGATCCGTATTTTGCGGAGTGGGTAATTCACGCGTGAGAATACTTGCGCGCACAAAGCGCGAAGCAGAAGTATAATCTCCAGGCATGCCAAGAAGACCGGCATCTTCAGGTTGAGCGTATTTGATCACGGTTTTGTAATCAGGAATAAAGCTTGCAAATGGCAGACTTGCCTTAGCATCTTTATCATTTAACGTTTTATAGTGTGTCAAATTTTTAATTTGCCATTCATAATCAGGTGCATTGGTAAGTGTAGCGTCCCCGACTATTTGGCATCGATAGTCCCACGGTGAATGCGGAGATAATTTTGACTGTTTTTCAGTCTC